>JBEBWH010000062.1:0-12333 GCA_040392305.1 Bradyrhizobium sp.
GACCTTGAGCATCTCACCGGCGATCTCGTTGGTCTGCTCGATCATCTGAAGATCGACAAGGCGGTCTTCGTCGGCCACGACTGGGGTGGCTTCGTCGTCTGGCAGATGGCGCTGCGCCATGCGGCGCGCGTTGCCGGCGTGGTCGGCATCAACACGCCGCATACGCCGCGGCCACCGGCCGATCCGATCGCCATTTTTCGCAAGCGGTTCGGCGAGGCGATGTACATCGTGCAGTTTCAGGATGCGGGGCGGGAGCCCGATCGTATCTTTGCCGGGAATGTCGAGCGCACCTTCGATTTCTTCATGCGCAAGCCACCGCCGCGTCGCAAGCCTGCGTCCGAGACGCTGCCGGAGCGGCTCGGCGTCGGCGGCCGGCCCGGCCTCAATCTGGCGTTTCCGCAGATGGTCGCCGCCTACGATCCGGCGCGGGATTCGCGTGAGCGGATTCTCGCGCCGGAGGAGATGAAGGTGTTCGTCGAGACCTTCGGCCGCACCGGTTTCACCGGCGGCATCAACTGGTATCGCAACATGACGCGCAACTGGGAGCGCTCCGAGGGGCTCGATCACACGGTGCGGATGCCGGCGCTGATGATCATGGCCGAGGACGATCCCGTGCTGCCGCCATCGGCAGCGGCGGGCATGGAGGCGATCGTGCCCGACCTCGAAAAACATCTGATCCATGGCAGCGGGCACTGGACGCAGCAGGAAAAGCCGGATGAAGTGAGCGCCAGACTGATCGAATGGCGGCGGCGGCGTTTCGGATGAAGGCGGGAGGAACGGACAGCGACATGACGGCCAAACAGAGATCGGGCGGACTGCCGCAGCCTCCCGGCAAGCCGGTATTCGGCAACATGCTGTCGATCGATGCGACCGCGCCGACGCAGCATCTGGCGCGCCTTGCCCGCGAATACGGCCCGATCTTCTGCCTCGACATGATGGGCAAGCCGCTGGTGATCGCCTCGGGCGCGGCGATCGTCGACGAACTGAGCGACGAGAAGCGTTTCGACAAGACGGTGCGCGGGCCGCTGCGCCGCGTGCGCGCGATCGGCGGCGACGGACTGTTCACGGCCGACACGGGCGAGCCGAACTGGGGCAAGGCGCACAACATCCTGCTGGCCCCGTTCGGCAACCGCGCGATGCAGTCCTACCATCCGATGATGGTCGATATCGCCGAGCAGCTCGTCAAGAAATGGGAACGCCTCAACGCCGATGATGAGATCGAGGTGGTCCACGACATGACCGCGCTCACCCTCGACACCATCGGCCTGTGCGGCTTCGACTACCGGTTCAATTCGTTCTACCGGCGCGACTACCACCCCTTCGTCGGCGCGCTGGTGCGTTCGCTCGAAACCATCATGATGACGCGCGGATTGCCGCTGGAAAATATCTGGATGCGCAACCGTCGGCGCGATCTCGCCGCCGACATTGCCTTCATGAACAAGATGGTGGACGAGATCGTCGCCGAGCGGCGCAGGGCGGCGGAAGCGGCGGCCGACAAGAAGGATCTGCTCGCGGCGATGATGACCGGCATCGATCGCACGAGCGGCGAGCAGCTCGACGACGTCAACATCCGCTATCAGATCAACACCTTTCTGATCGCCGGACACGAGACGACGAGCGGCCTGTTGTCGTGCGCGATCTACGCGCTGATCAAGCATCCCGAGGTGCTGAAGAAGGCCTATGACGAGGTCGATCGCGTGTTCGGCCCCGACCTCGATGTCAGGCCGACCTACCGGCAGGTGACGCAGCTTACCTATCTCACGCAGGTGCTGAAGGAGACGCTGCGGCTGTGGCCGCCGGCCCCGGCCTATGGCATCACGCCGCTGAAGGACGAGATGGTCGGCGGCAAGTTTCCGCTGAAGAAGAATACGTTCATCACCGTGCTGGTGACGGCGCTGCATCGCGACCCCTCGGTGTGGGGGCCGAATCCGGATGCGTTCAACCCCGACAACTTCACGCCGGAGGCGGAAGCGGCGCGGCCGGTGAACGCCTGGAAGCCGTTCGGCAACGGCCAGCGTGCCTGCATCGGGCGCGGCTTTGCGATGCACGAAGCGGCGCTGGCGCTGGGCATGATCCTGCAACGCTTCCGGCTGATTGACCACACCCGCTACCAGATGCAGCTCAAGGAGACGCTGACCGTCAAGCCGGACGGCTTCAGGATCAAGGTGCGGCTGCGCGCCGACAATGAGCGCGCCATCGCCCCCGGCAGCGCGGCAACAGCCGCGCCGCAGGCAACGGCCGCCGCCATGCCCGCCCGTGCGCGCCCCGGCCACAACACGCCGCTGCTGGTGCTCTACGGCTCCAATCTCGGCACCGCCGAGGAAATGGCGACGCGGCTCGCCGACCTCGCCGAGGTCAACGGCTTCAAGACGAAACTCGCGCCGCTTGACGATGCGGTGAGACAGTTGCCCGACAAGGGTGGCGTGGTGATCGTCTGCGCCTCCTACAACGGCGCGCCGCCTGACAACGCGGCGAAGTTCGTCGAATGGCTCAATGGTGATCTCGCCGGCGATGCGCTCAAAGGCGTGCGCTACGTCGTGTTCGGTTGCGGCAACCGCGACTGGGCCGCCACCTATCAGGCGATACCGCGCCAGATCGACGAGCGGCTTGCGGCGCATGGCGCGCATCGCGTCCACGAGCGCGGCGAAGGCGATGCGCGCGGTGATCTCGATGGCGACTTCGAGACATGGTTCGCCGCGCTGCGGCCGGTGGCGGCCAAGGAGTTCGGCATCGATACCGGCTTCCGGCGCGATGCCAATGATGCGCCGCTTTACCAGATCGAGCCGGTGGCGCCGAGCAAGCTCAATCCGCTGCTTGAAGCCGGCGGCGCGCTGGCCGTGACCATTCTCGCCAACGAGGAATTGCAGAACCGCGAGGGGCCGAACGTCTCCACTCGCTCGACGCGACATATCGTCGTCGAGATGCCGGAGACGGCGAGCTATCGCGTCGGCGATCACCTGAGCGTGGTGCCGCGCAACGATGCCGCGCTGGTCGATGCGGTGGCGCGCCGCTTCGGCTTTCTGCCGACCGACCAGATCCGTCTGCGCGTGCCGGAAGGCCGCCGCGCGCAATTGCCGGTGGGCGAGACCATCACGGTCGGCCGCCTGCTCGGCGAGTTCGTCGAATTGCAGCAGGTCGCCACCCGCAAGCAGGTTCAACTGATGGCCGAGCACACCCGCTGCCCGGTGACGCGGCCGAAGCTGGAGGCGCTGGCGGGCGAGGACGAGGCGTCGGCTGAGCGTTATCGCACCGAGGTGATGGTCCGGCGCAGGTCGGTGTTCGACCTGCTCGACGAGCATCCGGCATGCGAACTGCCGTTCCACGCCTATCTCGAAATGCTGTCGCTGCTCGCGCCGCGCTACTATTCGATCTCGTCGTCGCCGCGCGTCGAAGGCAACCATCGTTGCAGCATCACCGTCGGCGTCGTGGCGGGGGAGGCGGCGTCCGGGCGCGGCGTCTATCGCGGCGTCTGCTCGAACTATCTCGCGGACCGCCGCGTCGGCGAAACCGTTCACGCCATCATCCGCGAGACCAGAGCGGGCTTCCGCCTGCCGGACGATCCCTCAAGGCCGATCATCATGATCGGGCCGGGCACCGGTCTGGCGCCGTTCCGCGGCTTCCTGCAGGAGCGCGCGGCGCGCAAGGCGGACGGCGCGACGCTCGGGCCGGCGCTGTTGTTCTTCGGCTGCCGCCATCCCGATCAGGATTTCATCTATGCCGACGAGCTCAAAAAGTTCGAGGCCGGCGGCATCGTCGAACTGCATGTCGCGTTCTCGCGCAAGGAGGCGCAGAAGGCTTATGTGCAGCATCTCCTCGCGGCGCAGAAAGCGCGCGTGTGGCCGCTCATTGCCGCGGGCGCGGTGATCTATGTCTGCGGCGACGGCAGCCGCATGGAGCCGGACGTGAAGGCCGCGCTGATGGCGATCTATCGCGAGCATGCCGGCGTGGACGACGCGGCGGCGCAGCGCTGGATCGAGGAGATGGGGGCGCAGAACCGCTACGTGCTCGACGTCTGGGCCGGGGCGTAGCTACTCTTTCGGCTTTGCCGATGCGGCGTGCGCATGCGTTGCGATGGCGTCGATGATCTGCGGCCATAGCGGGATCGGCAGCGCGTGGCCCATCGTGTCGATCATCAACAGTTGCGCGCCAGGGATCGACTCGGCGGTGTCGCGCCCGGCCTCGGGCCGCACCAGTGGATCGACCGAGCCATGGATTACCAGCGTCGGCACGCGCACGCCGCCGAGTTGCCTGTTGCGGCTGCCGGAGGCGAGAATGGCGCGCAGTTGCCGCCCGACGCCGGCAGGGTTGAGGCCGCGCGCGAAGGTGCGTTCGGCGCGCTCCAGATCCTTGGCTTCGTCGAGCGGGAACGAGCCGGCGCGCAACAGCCGCCATGTTGCTGCGAAGCGCGCGATGTATTCGTCCCTGGTTTTGGGCGGCGCCGCGAACAACATCGCGGAGGCTTCGCGCGTCGGCTGCGGCAGGCGCGGATTGCCGGTGGTGCTCATGATCGAGGTGAGCGAGATCAGCCGCTCGGGATGATGGATCGCCATCAGTTGCGCGATCATGCCACCCATCGACGCGCCGACGATGTGGGCGCGATGAATCTCCAGCGCGTCGAGCAGCCCGACCGTATCCTGCGCCATGTCGGTCAGCCTGTAGGGGGCGGCGACCGGCGTGCCGAACAGCCGCAGCTTGAGCAGTTCCCACGCCCGCAGCGGCCTGCCGCCGGTGAGCTTGCTGGAATGGCCGATGTCGCGATTGTCGAAGCGGATGACGCGGAAGCCGCGCCCGGCGAGCTGCTGGCAGAACTCGTCGTCCCATAGGATCATTTGCGCGCCGAGGCCCATGACGAGCACCAAGGGCTCGGCGTTAGCTGCGCCGAAGATATCGTAGCACAGCGAGATGCCGTTGGCCTGCGCGAGCTGGGGCGGCTGGTAGGGAATGTCCGTCACGTGCTGCTCCCCGGCGATGGCGAGGGGCTGACTATGGCACGGTCCGCGGCGGCGCAGAAGCCGGTTCCGGACCATCCGGCACAGTTGACCGTTTTTGCCGGACAGGATGAAATGACAGGCAACGGCGGGGCTACGCCGGTCAGGAGGACCATCGATGGCTGAGAAGATCAACGATCCGGTCGCGATGTGGCAACGGCTCCTTGGCGACATGGAGACCGGCTTCAACGCCTTCGCCAACAAGACGATGCAGTCGGAGGATTTCAGCCGCGCCATGAACCAGGCCGGCAATGTCTCGATGGCGGCGCAGAAGGCGCTGGCCGAGGGGATGGAGCGTTATCTCACTGGCATGAATTTGCCGAGCCGCGCGCAACTGGCGCATTTGGGCGAGCGTTTGCAGGCGATCGAAACGCAGTTGCACGAGATCAAGGCGCTGCTGCATCAGGGGCATGGAACTTCAGCCGCCGCCGGCAGCGCATCGGCCCCCGCCCGCCCGCCGCGCACCCGGCGGCCGCCGGCGCGGAGCGATCAGGATGCGAAACCGCCCAGACGCCGGGGAGATGCCGGGTGAGCGCATCCGCGACCTCGATCCCGGACCGCATTCAGGCCGAGGTGCAGCGCGCGATCCTGCGCGGCATCAAGGGGGTGGAGTATATCGCCTCGCCCGCGCCGACGCTGGGGGCGACGCCCAAGGATGTCATCCTGACGCGCGGCACCATGCGGCTCTATCATTATCATCCGCTTGCCGATGAAGTTTATCGCATCCCGATCCTGATCGTGATGGCGACCACCAATCGCGGCTACATCCTCGACATGGCGCCGGGGCAGAGCTTCATCGAATTCCTGCTCAGGCAGGGCTACGACGTCTATATGCTCGACTGGAATGCCCCCGCGCCGGAAGAGAAAAGCCTGCGGATGGAGGATTACGTCCTCGACTTCATTCCCGATTGCATCCGCCATGTGCAGCGGGATTCCGGCGAGAGCGATGTCAGCATCATCGGCTATTGCTTCGGCGGTGTGCTGTCGCTGCTCTATGCCTCGATCTTCAGCGACGGGCCGCTGAAGAATCTGGTGTGCTTCACCACGCCGATTGATTTTCGCGAGATGAAGCTGTTCCAGAGCTTTTCCGACCGGCGGCATTTCGACGTCGATCGGCTGGTGGACAGTCTCGGCAATGTGCCGCCCGAAATGATCCTGACCTCGTTCGAGATGCTGCGCCCGGCCTCGCGGGCGATGGGGCAGGTGCAGCTGTGGGACAATATCTGGAACGACGACTACGTGAAGTCGTACCGGATGTTCGACCGCTGGGCCAACGATACGCTGCCGCTCGCGGGCGAATACTTTCGCCAGATCACCAGGGATCTGATGTGGGACAACCGGCTCTACAACAACACGATGAAGGTCGGCGGCCGCGCCGCCGATATCTCGAAGATCACCGTTCCGATCCTGCATGCGGTGGCCGAGCACGATCACATCGTGCCCTATGACGCAGCGAAGCCGCTGATTACCACCATCGGCTCGTCCGACAAGGAGGAAGTGATGCTGAAGGGCGGCCATGTCAGCCTCGTCGCCGGGCCCAACGCCATCCGGCGGCTGTGGCCTAAACTCGATTCCTGGCTGAGCGAGCGATCGGTATGAGCAAGCACGTCCCACGATCCTATCCGCGCCGTGTCGCGACCGACGCTGGCGAGATCGAATTGCGCATGATGACCGCGGCCGACGAGGCGGCGGTGCTGGCTTTCGCGCGCGCCCTGCCGGTGCATGACCTGCTGTTCCTGCCGCGCAATATCAGCGAGCCGAAAGTGCTGTCGGCCTGGACCAAGGAGATCGAGCGCGGCGTCATCGTCAGCCTGCTCGCCGTGAAGGGCGACGACGTGGTCGGTTGCGGCACCATCGTCCGCGACCCGCATTCGTGGTCGCCGCATGTCGGTGAAATCCGCATGGTGGTTTCCACCTCGGTGCGGGGGCTCGGCGTCGGGCGGGCGCTGTCGCAGGAAACCTTCGCGCTGGCGCTGGGCAGCGGGCTGGAAAAGATCACCGTGCAGATGACCGTCGATCAGACCGGGGCCATCGCCCTGTTCGAGAGCCTCGGTTTCCGGGCGGAGGCGTTGCTGCGCGACCATGTCCGCGACCGCGACGGCAGCACCCATGACATCGTCATGCTCGGCCACAACGTGGCGCAGGTCCGCGCCCGGATGGAGGCCTATGGCCTGCCCGAAGCGGTGCGCTAGCGCGTTTTCGAGCGAAGCATGCCCTCGGGCGTGACCCGAGGGTGGAAACCGGTTCGCGTGAAGAAAACGCGTCAAAAGCGGAGGCTTCAAGCGCCGCAATCTTGCCGCAGGATTGCCTTGACGGGAACCAGCCCGTTTTGTCACGCATTCGTGATATTGCGACGCACAATAATGTTGCAATGCACAATAAGCTGTGCCATATGGAAGGTGCCCCGGGCCAAACGGACGGGGTGAGCCCATAGCTCAAACTCGAGGATGGAGTGACCCCGATGACCAATCAGACCGAAACCGTGCTCAACACCTTCAAGACCGCTTTCGCGCCGTTCACCGACGCGCTCAAGAACGTCCAGACCGCCGATGTTCCGGAAGCTGCGCGTGATTTCGTCAAGCGTGCCGCCGGCACTGCCAAGGAGCGTGCCGCCGACGCCCATGCCGGCGCCGAGAAGGTCACCGCGGTGATCGAGAATGCCGTCGCTGGCAGCGTCAGCGAGACCGCCAAGATCAGCCGCAACATCCAGCAGGCGTTCTACGAGGATGCCGAAGCCTTCTTCACCGGCATCGACAAGCTGGCCTCGGCCACCTCGCTCAGTGAGGCGCTGCAGATCCAGTCGGACTATCTGCGCTCGCGCGGAGAAGTCGCCGTTGCCCGCACCAAGTCCACGGCGGAGTATGTCACCAAGCTGTTTTCCGAAGGTGCCAAGTCCGCCCAGGAGAATTTCTCCAAGGCCGCCGCCAATATCAGCAAGGCCGCCTGATCTCCTCTGTCCCGCGTGTTGGAAGGCCCGCTCCGTGCGGGCCTTTCTTTTTTGGGCCGCGCTTGACAAAGAAAGCGCATCGCGCGTGATGGGGGCAGCCGACGGTTGGGGTGGATGCTTAACGGCGGATCGCGGATGACGGCGAGTTCCGAGGCTTTTCAGGCGATGGGCGCCAGCGACGCACAACGTGCCGCCGACCTGCGCCGCATCAAGGCATTGGCTACGGCTGCCCTGCTCGGCTGTCTCGCGCTGATGGTGTTCGGCAAGATGATGACGCCGTATCACGCGGCGTTCGGGTTTGTCGCCGCCTTCGCCGAAGCCGCGACCATCGGCGGGCTGGCGGACTGGTACGCCGTCGTCGCGCTGTTTCGCCGGCCTTTGGGATTGCCGATCCCGCATACCGCCATCATCCAGAACAACCAGCATCGCATCGCCGACAAGCTCGGCGAGTTCATCGAAGCACATTTCCTCGATGCCGCGCCGGTCGACGCCAAGCTTCGGCAGATCGATTTCGCCTCCTTCATTGCCGACTGGCTGAGCGACCACAAGCGCAGCGCCGATCTCGCCCGTTTCGTGCTGCGGCTGTTGCCGGAGGTTGTGGCCGCATCGGAAACGTCGGGGCTGAAGACGTTCGTCAGCCGTCGCGCGTTGACGCTGCTGCAATCGGTCGAGCTTGCGCCGGTGGCGGCCGGTGCGCTGCGCGGTTTCGTCGAGCATGGGCGTCATCAAGGTCTGTTCGACGACCTGATGCTGGCGGCGCATGAGGCGCTCAACAAACCGGAAACGCTGGCCATCATCCGCGAGAAAATTCGTGATGAGCTGCCAACCTTGCTGCGGCTCTATCGCGCCGACGCCTTCATGCTGAAGAAACTTGCGTCCTCGGCAACGGCGTTCTTCGAGGAAGTGCGGACCGATCCGGAGCACCCGATCCGTAGCGAGTTCGAGCGCATGATTCTGGGCTTCATCGACCGGTTGGAGAACGAGCCTGCCTTCGGCGCCAAACTGGATAGTCTGCGTCTCGATCTGCTCGGCCGCCCTGAGCTGGGCCGGCTGATGGAGCGGCTGTGGGAGCAGTTGCGACTGTTTCTTGAGCGCAGCGCGTCGGGGGAATCCACCGTGCTGCAGCATCACCTCGCCAATGTCTTCGCCGAAGCGGGCGGCCAGCTCCGCGCCGACGCCGAGATGCGGGCCGAGATCAATGGCGGCGTCCTCGTGGTGCTGCGCAGTTTCATCGCCGAGCAGAAGAGCGGCGTCTCGGCGTTCATCGCCGATCAGGTCAAATCGTGGGACATGACACAGCTTGTCAATCTGATCGAGCTCAATGTCGGCCGCGACCTGCAATATATCCGCTTCAATGGCACGCTGATCGGCGGCCTGGCCGGCCTTGCGCTGCACGGCGCGGAGACGCTGGTCGGGCTGGCATAGCGGCCGGATTGCGCCGGGACAGTCGGCTGCTTCCTGAACCCGCCATGAGTTTTTCGCCGGCTTTCGGATGACGCCGTTGCCGGCTCGCGCAACCGGAAGATGCATTGCCGCCATTCGGTCGCATCGGCCGTCGCCGTCTGGCGTTTCCACTTCTCTCGCGCTAGACCGTTGATCGAAGCGCTGGCCCTGCAGCCTGCAAATATGCGCGCCGTTGCATGTTTGAGGTCGGCAGGGGCGCGGCGCCATTTGCCTCCAATGGAAGGACAACAACCATGCCCTCGACTTTGAAGCTCGTCACTTCGCAGCTTACGCTCAAGGATCCTTCGCTGTTGCGCGACGCCTGCCTGATTGACGGCAAGTGGGTCGCGGCCGATGGAGGCGGCACCATCACCGTCACCAATCCGGCGAACGGCGCCGTCGTCGGCACCGTGCCGAATATGGGCACTGACGAGACGCGCCGGGCGATCGAGGCGGCTGATGCGGCGCTGCCGGCCTGGCGCGCCAAGACGGCCAAGGAGCGCGCCGCCATCCTGCGCAAATGGTACGAACTC
This sequence comes from Bradyrhizobium sp., assembly GCA_040392305.1. GTDB lineage: Bacteria > Pseudomonadota > Alphaproteobacteria > Rhizobiales > Xanthobacteraceae > PRO6. The sequence continues at coordinate 9,912 of JBEBWH010000062.1, forward strand.
CTGATGGCCAACCAGGAAGACCTCGCCACCATCCTGACCGCCGAGCAGGGCAAGCCGATGACCGAGAGCCGCGGCGAGATTGCCTATGCGGCGAGCTTCTTCGAGTGGTTCGCGGAGGAGGGCAAGCGCGTCTATGGCGACACCATTCCGCAGTTTGCGCCCGACAAGCGCATCGTCGTCCTCAAGCAGCCGATCGGCGTCTGCGCGGCGATCACGCCGTGGAACTTCCCCTCCGCGATGATCACCCGCAAGGCGGGGCCGGCGCTGGCGGTGGGTTGCACCATGGTGCTCAAGCCCGCGAGCCAGACGCCGCTGTCGGCGCTGGCGCTGGGCGTGCTGGCCGAGCGCGCCGGCGTGCCGGCCGGTGTGTTCTCGGTCGTCACCGGGTCGGCGACCGCGATCGGCGGCGAAATGACCTCCAATCCGATCGTGCGCAAGGTGACGTTCACCGGCTCGACCGAGATCGGCAAGAAGCTGATGGAGCAGTGCGCCGGCACCGTGAAGCGCACCTCGATGGAGCTGGGCGGCAACGCGCCTTTCATCGTGTTTGACGACGCCGACCTCGACGCCGCCGTGAAGGGCGCGCTCGCCTCGAAGTATCGCAACGCCGGACAGACCTGCGTTTGCGCAAACCGCCTGCTGGTGCAGGACGGCGTCTATGACGCTTTCGCCGCCAAGCTCGCCGAGGCGGTCAACGCCCTGAAGGTCGGCGATGGTTTCGAGCAGGGCGTGGTCGTCGGTCCGCTGATCGACATGAAGGCGGTCGAGAAGGTCGAGGAACACATCAGCGATGCGGTGGCCAAGGGCGCGCGCGTCGTCACGGGTGGCAAGCGTCATGCGCTCGGGCAGTCGTTCTTCGAGCCGACCATTCTCGCCGACACCAAGCCGGATATGCAGATTTTCCGCGAGGAAACCTTTGGGCCGGTCGCGCCGCTGTTCCGCTTCAAGACGGAAGACGATGCGATCAAGCTCGCCAACGACACCGAGTTCGGTCTCGCCGCCTATTTCTACGGCCGGGACATCCGGCGCGTGTGGCGCGTGGCGGAGGCGCTGGAATACGGCATCGTCGGCATCAACGAAGGCATCATCTCGACCGAAGTGGCGCCGTTCGGCGGCATGAAGGAAAGCGGCAACGGCCGCGAGGGCTCGAAATACGGCATCGAGGATTATCTCGAAGTGAAGTATCTCTGCATGGGCAACATGGCGTAAGCCGCCCATTCCCCGCTTGGGTTCCGGACGCGGCGCAGCGTAAAAAGCGCTGCTCCGCGGAGTTGGGGCCGTTACATGCGTTATCCTTGCAACGAGCCCGGATCAGCGCCGCCGCCATGCCGGTGGGACGGCACCGTCCTCACCGTGCATCCATCGCTTCGTCATGCCCGGCTTTATGCCGGGCATCCACGCCTTTACGACGATTCATCAAGCAAGACGTGGATGGCCGGACCAGGTCCGGCCATGACAACGTAAGCTGTTTTTCGTCAAAACATGAAATGCCTATCCGACGTCGGCGCGCAGTCCCGCCGACGCGATTCCGGCGATGGCGCAGGCCTCGTCGTTGTCCGAGGTATCGCCGCTGATGCCGACCGCGCCCAGCACTGCGCCGCTCTCGTTGCGGATCAGCACGCCACCCGGCACAGGCACCAGCGCGCCGCGCGCCATCGTGTTCATCGCGTTGATGAAGAACGGCTGTTCGCCGGCCCGCTTGAACAGCGCGCGCGAGCCGACGCCGAGAGCCAGCGCGCCATAGGCCTTGCCGTGGGCGATTTCGCCGCGCATCAGGCTGGTGCCGTCCTGCGCCGCGAACGCCTTCAACGCGCCGCGCGCGTCGAGCACCGCCACGGCGAGCGGGTTGAATTTACGCTCAGTGCCTTCGGCGAGCGCACGGTCGAGAATCTTGCGCGCCGCTTCCAGAGACAGTTCGGTCATGGTGTGTTTCCTTCCGAGACATGATCGGGCACCGTTATGGCCGCCCCGCTGCCGTTTGCCAATGGCTCGCCATCGGGGGGCGATACGACTCCGCCGCCGCTTTCCGACCGCTTCGGAATTTCTAGAATAGATCGAGACTGCTGACCGCGAAAATGCGAGCGGTTAAATAAGTCGCTGGCAGACAATGGTTTCTTGAATCGGCGGTAGATCAGTGTGGCGCCTGCCGGGTGCTTGCGGATGCACGAGCTGCTGATAAGATGCATTGTCATTATATCTTATAGAGGGAGTCGAACTCCCCATACCGGTGTCGCCGCGCTGCCTACGGCGGCAAATGATCCGTGCGTCGGCATTGCCGGTGCAGCGGCAGGTTGTTGTTTGCCTGTCGCATGGCGGTAGCCGCGTGATCGCGCGACGGTAGTTGCACTACGGGATGGGAGAGCGATCGTTTCGACCGTTCAACTTAACGAAGAGGACCATGATGATGTTCGCCAGATCCGCC
>JBEBWH010000063.1:0-12128 GCA_040392305.1 Bradyrhizobium sp.
ATGATATCGAGGGCGGCGTGCGCATCACCGCCGGCGCGCTCTCGATCCAGTCGAGCCTTTACTACATGGCGCTGACCAACGAGATCCATTTCGATCCGGTCAACTTCCACAACACCAATCTCGATCCGACCCGCCGCTACGGCAGCGAGACGAGCGCCTCCTTCCGCGTCAGCGACACCTTTACGCTACGCGGCGGCTTCGCCTATACGCGCGCCGAATTCCGCGACGGACCGTTCGCGGGCAACGCGGTGCCGCTGGTGTCGCGCCTCAGTGGTAGCGCCGGGTTCTCCTGGAATATCTGGGAGAAATATCTGGTGCTCGACGCCACCGCCCGCTTCTGGGGAAGCCGCTACATGGACAACGATCAGGGCAACAGGCAGCCGATGATCCCGGCGGACGCGACGCTCGATCTCAAGATCAGCGGCGAGGTCGACAACTTCTTCTGGTCGTTCAGCGTCAACAACGTGTTCGACGCGCTGTATTACGACTACGCGGTCGCCAGCGCCTTCACTCCAGGCTCGTTCAACGCCTATCCCCTGCCCGGCCGCACCTATCTGCTCAAGGCTGGGCTGAAGCTCTAAGCCGACCGCCAAGCCACGTCGCCCGGCAACCGGGCGATGTGGCAGCGTCGCTGACGACGGCGCCATCGCGATATCTTGTCGGCGGACGCCGCGTCCTGCTTGAACGCCGCCCCGCCTCCGGGTCGCTGGACAAGGCAGTCCGCATGCGAATCCCGATGCCGGATACGAGAGGCAAAGCCCCGCAGATCGGGACGCTCCGCCGCGACCGCAACGATCTTCACCCGACCGGCTGACCTCGCGCGAAAAACATCGTATAGACGGCCTGACTGCGGAGCCGATCCGACGCCGCGTCGCTAACGACCGGTGAACGAGCGGAAAGACCCGCGACAATGACGGCCCCCTTGAAATTCGAACGGATCGCGTTCGTCGCGAGCCCCAGCCCGGAGGCGCAACAGGCTCTGGCGCATTTCACGTCGCTCTATGGCGCCTGCCCGCCTGACGAGGCCGACGTCATCGTCGCGCTTGGCGGCGACGGCCTGATGCTGCAGACGCTGCACGACAATATGCGCTCGAATCGGCCGATCTACGGCATGCATCGCGGCACGGTCGGCTTCCTGATGAACGAATTCTGCGCCAACGGCCTGCGCGACCGGCTTGAGGCGGCTGAAGTCACGGTCATCAACCCCCTGCTGATGCGGGCGACCAATGTCGACGGCCAGGTCTTCGTCCACCACGCTATCAATGAGGTCGCGCTGTTCCGCCAGACCCACCAGGCGGCGCGGCTGCGGATTCTGATCGACGGGCGCGAGCGCATGGCAGAACTGATCGCCGACGGCGTCATGGTCGCGACGCCGGCCGGATCGACCGCCTATAATCTTTCGGCGCAGGGGCCGATCCTGCCGATCAACGCCGCGATGCTGGCGCTGACGCCAATCAGCCCGTTCCGGCCCCGCCGCTGGCGCGGCGCGCTGCTGCCCGACACCGCCGCCGTGGTGATCGAGGTCATCGAACACGAGAAGCGCCCGGTCGCCGCCGTGGCCGATCACGACGAGGCGCGCGACGTGGTGCGGGTCGAGATTCTGTCCGACAAGAGCATCGCCATGCGGATGCTGTTCGATCCCGGCCACAGCCTCGAAGAGCGCATTCTCCGCGAGCAGTTCGGCTATTAGGAAGCGCCGTCCGGAGCCTCCCGCGGCGCGGCCGCCCACTTACCATTCGTTAACGCCGCGCCGCTATGGTTAACGCGGGGTATATAAGTGCATCGCGCCTCCAAGGCCCGCATATGTTTCGCATCGACTTCAACAAACTGCGGTTTCTATGCTGCGACGACAACCCGCATATGCGGCGCATCCTGCGCACGCTGCTGCATTCGTTCGGCGCGCGGGAAGTCTATGAAGCCGAGGAAGGCGCGACCGCGCTCGAAATGTACAATCACTACGCGCCCGATATCATCATCACCGACTGGTCGATGCCGATTTTCGACGGCATCGAACTGACGCAGATGATCCGGCAGCCCGACGCCTACGGCAACCCTTACGTGCCGATCATCATGCTCACCGGTCATTCGGAGAAGCGGCGCGTCACCATGGCGCGCGATGCCGGCGTCACCGAATTCCTCGCCAAGCCGATCTCGGCCAACGGCCTCTATCAGCGGTTGCTCAACGTGGTGATCAATCCGCGCCCCTTCATCAAGACCAAGAACTATTTCGGCCCGGATCGCCGCCGCAACACCTCCACCGCCTATATCGGCCCGGAGCGGCGCAGCGGCGGCAAGGCCGAAGTGGTGCCGCAGCCTTCGCTGCTGGAGAAGGCGCGCGCACCGGGCTGACGCACCGGGACCTTGAGGACTGTTCGCATGACGCAGAAAAAGACCTCCGATATCGAGATCGCGCGCTTCGCCGATCATATCGTCATCACGCAGCCGAACCGGCTGCGCCGCGTCGTGCGTCACGCCCCCGACGACGCGATCGACGATTCCGTGGCGCGGGCCGAGGCGGCGCTGGCCGGTCTCGCCGGCGAATTCAAGACGTGGATGGCGACCGAATGCGAACGGCTTGCGGCGACGCACGACGTCTATCTTCGCGACGCGACATCGCGCGCGGCCATCGACGATCTGTTCCGCGCCGCTCACGATATCAAGGGCAGCGCTGCGACCTTTGGCTATCCGATCGCGGCGCTCACCGCCGAAAGCCTGTGCCGCATCATCGAGCACGCGCCGGATCTGGCGGAAGTGCCCGCCGGGCTGATCCGCCATCATGTCGAGGCCATTCAGGCGATCGTGCGCGAGGACGATGCGCCCCGCAAGGCAAGGACGGCGAGCGAACTATGCCTGCGGCTACGCAAGCTCGCCGACAATTATCTGACAGTTGCAAATCGCGACCGCCCCGAACATCTCGAAGCCATCCTCGCGCCCAGCATCGTGCCGGACTGAGCTGAGCCGAACGCCGCTATCGCGCCTTTGCGTTGCTCAGGCTGCGATGAGGTGATCGGAATTGAGCGCGACGGCGGCATCCGCCACCAGATCGTCGCAGAACAGCCGCGCCTCTTCGCGCGCGGCTTCGGTCGCGAACCGCCGCAACAGAATGAGCAGCGGCCCCTCCTCGATCGCCGGATCGGTCTCGCAGCGCGTCAACACCCGCTCCACCATGCTCCGGCGCAGACGGGCCGCACCGCCCGGCGTGCCGGCGAAGCCGATTTCGTGGCAGGCCTCCATCGCCGCGCGGAACGCCAGCCGCGTCGAAACCGGCAGACCCGCGCGCTGCAGCAGCGCCGCCACGCCGCGACCGCTGCGGTCATCCAGCAGGGCCGCGACCCGCGCCGGCGGCAGACCCGACAGCTGTGTCAGCGCTTCGCTGAACAGTTCGAAATTCCCGCACAGCAGCGCCCGCAAAATCAGGCCGGCGCTGAGCTGTCCTGATTGACGCAGATGCGCGATGAGCGCGACGAGATCGTCGCCGCGCAGCGTCGCCGCGATGGTGACGGTGGCGCGCTCGCGCGCTTCCCCGGCAAGATGGCCGGCGCGATGGGCGTTCAGCCACGCCCGCGCGACCGTGAACTGCGTCAGCGTTTCGGACAGCTTCGCGGCCAGCGCGAGACGGCATGCTGCGGAAAGATCGTCGCGCGCCAGCAGCGTTTCGCGGATCGCGGCAAGATGGCCATGGCGTTCGACGATGCGCGCCAGTGAAAACTCCGGCACGTCGGCCAGAACATTCTCGATCAGCTCAAGCACGGCGCGAGGGTGGCCGACTTCGGCCAGCGCGGCGCACACCGGCGCGGCGAGATCGATCCGGCGCGCGACCGCGCATTGAATGTCGACGCTGCCGGTGGCGACGATGTCCACCAGATCGGCATCGATCAGCAGCGGCGAATATTCGAGAATCGGCAACGCAACGGACGGCTGATCCACCGACAGCGCCCGCACGATGGCGATCGGCGCATCGTCGTGGCGGGAAAACACCTCGGCCATCGCCTGCCGCACCAGCGGCGAGGGATCGTCGAGCATCATCAGCAGCGCGCCTTCGGCGGCGACACGATCGTCCTCGGTGAGATCGGAAATGAGCCAGGCGCGCGCCAGCGCCCGCGTCGCATCGGCGCGCTCCCCGGCGGAAGCGGTGCGCACCCAATTGATGAACTGCCGAACGATCATGAAGGAGCCGGCGCCTGCACTGTCAACGAACCGCAGTATGCGACGGCACGCTTAACAAAGCGTTCACCATAAATCTTTGCATTGATTGCCGGGGCGTTAACGCCGCTCACGAGCTGAAGCGGCCGAAGCGGTCGCTGAACAGGTCGAACGGGGCCGACGGCGCCACCTCCGGCCAGCGCGCGGCGACGACGGATTCCGCCGCGGGCCGGGCCATCGCGTTGCCCCACAGATCCTGAACGACCGGCGCCACCGGCTCGGCGCGCGCACCGGCCTGAAACAGCGAACGGAAGGTCGGCGGCGAGACCGACGCGGCCGCGGCCGGCGCGGACACCGCGGAGGCTTGCGCCTGCGGAAAGCTCGCCAGGAACGCGGCGCTGTCCGGCGCCGCTCTGGTTCGCGCCGGTTCAGTGGTCGCGGCCATCGCCAGCGTCGTGCGCGTCGTCGGCGCATTGGCCGCCGCCGCATAGCGCGACGTCAGAACGGAATAGACCTCGGCGACGCTGCGCGGCGCGCCGCCACGCTGATAGAAGATCGAGCGGTTGGCGGCCGCTGCCGCCGGAAACAGCGCCGCGCCCGAGGCGCGCGGATGGTTCTCCGCATTGCTGACGAGCTTCGCCGCCGCGCCCACGCCCATGAAATGCGCGATATAGAGTTCGGCGTCGGTCGGCTGCCGGCCGATGGCGCGTTGCAGCTTGATGCCGTTGGAGCGCGTCAGCACGCCGGCCATCGCCGCGCTGATCTCCGGATCGTGGCGCAGCTTGAGAATGGCGCTGCGCATCGCCGGATCGCGCACGGTATACATGCCCGACGCGGTGCGGCTGATGGCGTCGGCATAGTTGCCATAGCCGAGCGCCGCGCCCGCTTCCTTCACGGTGCCGAGCCAGGTCTGGTCGATGAACTGGAACAGGCCGCGCGCCGACGAGGTGGATGCCGCCGCGCGCGGGTTGAAATCGGATTCGATCTTCGCGGTGGTGACGAGATAGTCGAAGCTCGTGCCCGTCACCTGCGCGGCCTGTCGGATCGCCCCGGCGATGTGCTGGCGCGACGCGGCCTGCGAGGCAAAAAGCGTGTCGACCGCCATGTGCAGATCTGCTCCCCGGTCACAGCTTCGGCGCGAATGGCGCAGCAGAACTTCCGCGCCATCGTCGAACCTGCCGGATTATGGTTAATGCCGGGTTAAACGCCGCCGATCAGGGCTTGGCGGCGTAGACCGCGGCCGGGTCGAACAGCCGCTCCGCGTCGGCCAGCGACACGCGCACCTCCCCGCCCTCGCCCGGCGTCAACACCCGGTAGAAACAGGAGCCCCGCCCGGTATGGCATGCCGCGCCGCCCGCCTGCTCGACGCGCAGCCACACCGCGTCCTGATCGCAATCGACGCGCATCTCGACGACGCGCTGGACATGCCCCGACGTCTCGCCCTTGCGCCACAGCGCCCGCCGCGAGCGGCTGTAATACCAGGCCTCGCCGCTGGCGACGGTCTTGCGCAGCGCCTCATCGTTCATATGCGCCACCATCAGCACGTCGCCGGTCGCGGCGTCGGTGGTGACGCAGGTGACGAGGCCGGCCGCGTCGAACCGGGGCCGGAAGGTCAAACCTTCCTCGATGTCCTTGGATGAAGCGCTCATGCTGCAATCTCACGTCAAACAGGCGCGAGACGATTACGTCCGGCGCCGGTCGGTATCACGATCGACGGATGGCGACGTCAGCGCTGCGGCGCGCGCACCATGGTCATGAACCGCGCCTGCTCATGCGGGCTGTCGCGGAAGCTGCCGGTAAAGCGCGTCGTCATGGTCAGCGCGCCCTCCTTGCCGATGCCGCGCACCGACATGCAGGTGTGCTCCGCCTCGATCATCACGGCGACGCCGCGCGGCTTGAGAATGGAATCGATGGCGGCCGCGATCTGCGCCGTCAGATGCTCCTGCGTCTGCAGGCGGTGGGCGAAGATGTCGACCAGCCGCGCAAGCTTCGACAGCCCGACGACGCGATCCACCGGCGTATAGGCGATGTGCGCGCGGCCGTAGAACGGCATCATGTGATGCTCGCAATGGGAATGAAAACCGATATCGCGCACCAGCACGAAATCATCATAGCCAGCGGTCTCGCCGAAGGTGCGGTTGAGCACCTCGGCAGGGCAGAGCTGATAGCCCTGATAGAGTTCGTCGAACGCCTCGACCACCCGGCGCGGCGTGTCCACCAGTCCTTCACGACCGATATCCTCGCCGATATAGGCGATCAGCGTCTTGACCGCGGCCTCGGCATCGGCCCGCGACGGCCGCGGCGAACCCGGCCGTATCGGTGCGACCTGGAATTCAGACGGGTCCAGTTCGGTCAGCCGGGCTTCCGCCGCCTTGTGCTCGATCGCGGCCTCCTGCGCCTGCGCGTCCTGCGATTTGGCATCTTGGGGCTTCGCTGCGCGCAGCGGCTTGATCAGTGCGTCCATCTTAACTCCGTTCGACCGGGCCTGAGCGTCAGGACCGGAGTGTCACCGGGCAGACGGAGGCAGCGATGCGCGCCGCCGGACGCCTGTAACCCAAAAACTGATACGTATCCGAAGAGGCAATCTTCCAGTTCCCGGAGGATTGGCCTGTTCACGAGAGGTGTTTTCCCATCGTTTCGATATTATATAGGCTGATGGCCGCAAATCGCCAAGTGGACCTGGCCGGGCAGGTATGCATCGGGCGGTGCCGGGCTCGACCGGGAAACCGGGTCTTCACGCGAACTGTCGAACGATCATGCTGAACGACGTCTATAACAAGCAAATCATTGCACTGGCAGGCAATATTCCGCGGCTGGGCCGTCTGGCCAATCCCGACGCCTCGGCCATGGCGCATTCCAAGCTGTGCGGCTCCACGGTCAAGATCGACCTGAAGATGGACGGGCCGGTCGTCACCGACTTCGCCCACGACGTCAAGGCCTGCGCGCTGGGTCAGGCGTCGTCCTCGATCATGGCCTCCCATGTGGTCGGCTCGACCGCGGCGGAGCTGCGCGAATTGCGGGATATCGTCTGGCGCATGCTGAAGGAGAACGGCGCGCCGCCGACCGGCAAATGGGCGGATATCGCATTGCTTGAACCGGTGCGCGACTTCAAAGCGCGGCACGCCTCGACCATGCTGACCTTCGAGGCGGTGGTGGACGCGATCAACCAGATCGAGGCGAAGCGCAACGGAACCGGCGGCGACGACACAAAGGACGCGCTTGCTCCGGCGCATGACTGAAGCGTGATCCGCACCGACTGAACGCGTTTGCGGTCCGGAAAGCGCTTCGCATGTTCTCGCGGCGAGTGAACTTCACTTCGCCTGAGAATGCTCTCGCGCGGGCGGCCCGCTCAAACCCTTCAACCGTTACGACCTAATGCTGCCGCGTCGGCGGCTCGCTGTCGCTGGGCGCCGCGGTGCCGCCGGTGGCGGTGCCCGCCTCCGCCGATCGGGATGAAGCGTGGCCCGCTTCGGAGGCGTGGCGCGCAGTGCTCACCGCGATGCGATCCTGCACCAGCTTGGCTGGCTTGCCGGTGGCGGCCACCAGCGGTTGCGCACTGTCCATCGTCACCAGATTGGCGGCGATCAGTTCATCGCGCGACAATTCATGCAGCGGCTCCCATGGCGGCACGCTCAGCGCCAGCGACAGCAGCGTGCCCGATCCGCCCATCTCGAAGGTGTATTGCGCCAGACGCCCGACATCGCGCTGCACGATGGTCATGTCCTGGGCGCTGTAGCTCGCCGCCTGAGCATTGTCGGCGCGATCTCCCATCCAGATCTGATGCACCCGCACCCGCGCGCCCTTGGGCACCGAGCGGGTCGTGCCCGCCAGCAGCAGAAACGCGCACATCGATTCACAGGCGGCATCGGGCCGCACCGCCAGACGCGCAGCGCCGCCGTCGCGGAGCGTCACCGCCGCGCCCACCGTCGTCACCACGCCGAGTTCGCGCCAGCGCCGGCCCAGCGTGAGCGTATCGAGCACCGATCCGCCGCCCGAATTGAGCACGATGGTCGCGCCGCGCAGATCATGGCTGCCGGCCAGGGCTTCGAAGGCCTGCGGCGTATCGCCGGTGACGGTGCCGACCGCGCTGATGAAGCCGGCGCACAGCGGCTCGCAATCCGTCGCGCCGCGCGCCGCCGCCTGCTCGGACGGCGCATGCCACACGAAACGCATCGGTTGCTTGCGATCGTCAGAGGGAGCCGAACCGACCGGCACCGCGAAGGCGGCGACCAGCGGCAAGGCGCAGAGCAGCGCCGCCGTTCGCGCACGCAGCCATGCACCGACCATCCTGTCGCGAGATGACAACGACCCCACGAGACGCAAGATACTCCCTCCTCGCACCGGAGTTCCATCCAGTCCGAACCGATGCGAACGGTTTGTCACAGAAGCCTCACAAAAAGTAACTGCGCCACGGAGTCGCGTCCAGTTACCATGTGTTGCAGTGCGACTAAGGTGCTACGATAATCGTAAAGTGTGACCTATATGTTGCTTCCGTCACACCGCCGTTGTGTTCCGAAGCGGAACTTGCAACACATCATTGCCAGCCAAGCATGCCGCAACCGCCGACCTGCCCGCACTGCCTCTCGGCGCTGCAAAATGCGCCGCGCAACGGCGGCCGCGCGCTGATCTGGATCTATCGTCATACGCTGTCGCCGCTCATCGGCTACAACTGCCGGCATCTGCCGACCTGCTCGCAATACAGCGACGAGGCGCTGCGCCGCTACGGCCTGTGGGCGGGCGGCTGGATGACGCTGGCGCGGCTGTTGCGCTGTCAGCCATGGGGCACATCCGGCATCGACAACGTGCCGCACAGGTTGCGCGCCGACGCCCGCTGGTACCTGCCATGGCGCTATGCGCGATGGCGCGGCGTCAACGACGCCGGCGAATGACGCTCATGGCGCGCGCCGCGTGCCAAGCACCAGCATCAACGCCGTGGCGATGACGCCAAGCGCGACGAACCCGATCGCGGTGTAAAGCTCGCGCACGTAAAGCATGCCGCCGACCGCCGATCCGATCGCCTGTCCGACATAGAGCACCGAAGTATTGAGCGAGACCGACGCGCCGGTGGCGGCGGGGGCGGCCGCGGAAAGCCGCACCTGCTGCATCGAATTCGACGCCGCAAAGCCGAGCCCCCAGAAGAACACGCCGAGCGCCATCATCGCATAGCTGCCCGCGCCGACCGCCCAGCCGCCGATGCCGCAAACCAGCAGGCTCGTCGCCAGCACCGAGGTGCGATAGGCCCCGAAGGAATCGACGATACGGCTGGCCACGATGTTGCCGGTGAATCCCGTGACGCCGTAGATGAAAAAGATCAGCGCGATGTCGTCCGGCCGCGCTTGCGTCAACAGCGACAACAGCGGGCTGACGAACGTCATGACGATGAACTGCCCGCTCATCTGCAGCGTGGTGATCAGCAGCAGCACGACGATCAGCGGATTGCGCGCCAGCCCGATCCACGTCTTGAGATCGACCGGCGTCCCCTGCAAGCCGCGCGGCAATTGCCAGGCAAGGAGAAACGTGGCGGCCAGCGCGACCACGCTGAGAAAACCATAGGCCCAGCGCCAGCCGGCATAGCCCGCGATATATGTCACCACCGGCAACCCGCAGGCCATGGCCAGCGACCAGCCGAGGAACACATAGGAGATGGTGCTGCCACGCTTTTCCGGCGACACCAGCAGCGCGGCGGCGCCCGCCGCCTGCGGCGTGAACAGGGCTCCGATCGCCAGCATCACGAGGCGGATCACAAGCAGCGTGGCGTAGTTCGGCGCGAAGGCCGATGCCAGATTGGCCACCGCCAGCACCAGCACCGTGAAGGTCAGCAGCACGCGGCGGTCGAAGCGGCTGGTCAGCCAGGCCATGACCGGCGAGCCGATACACAGCATCACCGCGCCGAAGGTGATGAGAAGGCTGGCTTCGCGGATGCTGACGTCGAGCCCCCTCGCCAATTCCGGCAGCATGCCGGTCGGACCGATGATGCTGACGCCCGTGGCGAAGTTGCCAAGCATCAGCGTGGTGGGGGCGAAGGAACGACTCATGGCCGGCTTAGCTATCAGGGTTTCGATGCAATTGCATGAAAATAATGCGACCCCGGCCGGCGACAAGAGGCGTCGGCGGAAATTCGGCACATCGACCCCAGCAGACAACGGCCCGCCCGGCCGCGGCTTTCGGCGGTTGCAGACGCAGGAACGCTGGGATATCCCTCACCCCGCTTACCCGCGCCCGTTCGCGGGAGTGAGCCAGAGGAGACGATAAATGGCTGACAACACCACACCCGCCGCCGGATTCCAGTTCGGTCTCGCCAACCTCAAGCCGGTCGAATCCAGCACCGTCACGCTGACGTTCCCCGACGGCGCAAGGCGCGAATTTCCCAAGAACACCACCGGCCTTGCCATCGCGCAGGGCATCTCGCCCTCGCTCGCCAAGCGCACCGTGGCGATGGCGCTCGACGGCGAACTGGCCGACCTTGCCGATCCGATCGCGCAGGACGCCACGATCGAATTCGTCAACCGCGACGATCCGCGCGCGCTGGAATTGATCCGCCACGACGCCGCGCACGTATTGGCGGAGGCGGTGCAAGCGCTGTGGCCGGGCACGCAGGTGACGATCGGCCCGGTGATCGAGAATGGCTTCTATTACGACTTCTTCCGCAACGAGCCGTTCACGCCGGAGGACTTCGCAGCCATCGAGAAGAAGATGCGCGAGATCATCGCGCGCGACGCGCCCTTCACCAAGGAGATCTGGACACGCGACGAGACCAAGCAGGTCTTCAAGGACAAGGGCGAACTGTTCAAGGTCGAACTGGTCGATGCGATCCCCGAGGACCAGACCATCCGCATCTACAAGCAGGGCGAATGGTTCGACCTCTGCCGCGGCCCGCACATGACCTCGACCGGCAAGATCGGCAACGCCTTCAAGCTGATGAAGGTGGCGGGCGCCTATTGGCGCGGCGACAGCAACAACCCGATGCTGACGCGCATCTACGGCACCGCCTTCGCCAAGCAGGCCGACCTCGACGCCTATCTGCATCAGCTGGAGGAAGCCGAGAAGCGCGACCATCGCCGGCTCGGCCGCGAACTCGACCTGTTCCACTTCCAGGAGGAAGGTCCGGGCGTGGTGTTCTGGCATCCCAAGGGCTGGACCCTGTTCCAGACCGTGGTGTCCTACATGCGCCGCCGCCTCGCCGGCGACTATGACGAGGTCAACGCCCCGCAGATCCTCGACAAGTCGCTGTGGGAGACCTCCGGCCACTGGGACTGGTATCGCGAGAACATGTTCGCGGCGCAGTCGGCCGGCGACGAGGCCGAGGACAAGCGCTGGTTCGCGATCAAGCCGATGAACTGTCCCGGCCATGTGCTGATCTTCAAGCACGGGCTCAAGAGCTATCGCGACCTGCCGCTGCGGCTCGCCGAATTCGGCGTGGTGCATCGCTACGAGCCCTCCGGCGCGATGCACGGATTAATGCGCGTGCGCGCCTTCACGCAGGACGACGCGCATGTGTTCTGCACCGAGGAGCAGCTCGCGGATGAGTGCCTCAAGATCAACGAGCTGATCCTGTCCACCTACGCCGATTTCGGCTTCACCGGCGACCTCACCGTGAAACTCTCGACGCGGCCGGAGAAGCGCGTCGGCACCGACGAAAGCTGGGATCACGCCGAGCGCGTGATGGCGACCGTGCTGCGCGAGATCGAGGCGCAATCGGGCGGCCGCATCAAGACCGCGATCAATCCCGGCGAAGGCGCGTTCTACGGACCGAAGTTCGAATATGTGCTGCGCGACGCCATCGGCCGCGACTGGCAATGCGGCACGACGCAGGTTGACCTCAACCTGCCCGGCCTGTTCGGCGCGTTCTATATCGACGCCGACGGCGCCAAGAAGGTGCCGATCATGGTGCATCGTGCGATCTGCGGTTCGATGGAGCGCTTCATCGGCATCCTGATCGAGCATTTCGCCGGCCACTTCCCGCTATGGCTCGCGCCGGTGCAGGC
>JBEBWH010000064.1:0-11974 GCA_040392305.1 Bradyrhizobium sp.
CGATGTCAGCATCGGCGATCTGCTGATCGGCGGCGTCATTCCCGGCATTCTCGTCACGCTGACGATCATCCTCACCGTCGCGTTCCTGGTCTGGCAGGACCCCAAGCGCGCGCCGGCGGGCCGCGCCTACACGATGATGGAGAAAATCCGCGCGCTCAAGGTCGTGGGTCCGCTGCTGATCCTGTTCGCCGCCGTCACCGGCTCGATCTATCTCGGCGTCGCGACGCCGACGGAGGCGTCCGGCATCGGCGCGTTCGGCGCCATGATGCTCGCCGCGTGGGAGCGCAAGCTCACCCTCGCCAGCCTGCGCACGGCGCTGACGGATGCGACGCGCACGAGCTGCATGATCATCATGATCATCCTCGGCGCGCATATCTTCGGCTACTTCTTCACGCTGACCCAGACCACGCAGGATCTGGTCCGCTTCGTCGGCGATCTCGACACCTCGCGCTGGGTCGTCATGGCGCTGATCCTGCTCGGCTACATCGTGCTCGGCTTCTTTATGGATCAGATCGCCATCCTGATCCTCACGGTGCCGGTGGTGCTGCCGGTGGTGGTGTCGCTCGGCTTCGATCCGGTGTGGTTCGGCGTCATCGTCGTGGTGACGGCCGAGGTCGGCATGGTGACGCCGCCGATGGGCCTCAACGTGTTCGTGGTGGCGCGCTACACGCGGCGGCCGCTCGGCGAAATCTTCCACGGCGTGATGCCGCATGTGGTGGCGCATCTCATCGTCATTTTCCTGCTCACCGTGTTTCCGTCCATCGTGCTGTGGCTGCCATCGACCATGCAGCGCTAGATAACGCCTTCGCAACGAAACCAAACGGAGAGGAAAGCTCATGACCCGACACAAATTCTTGCGCCTGACAGGATCGACAACCGCATTGGTCGCAGCGGCGCTGTGGTGCGGCGTCGCAAGCGCGCAGACCACGCTGCGGGTCGCGGATTCGTTCCCGACCGGCCACTACATCCCCGAGAGCCAGACCAAGCCGTGGATGGAGAAGCTGAAGGAAATGACCGGCGGCAAGGTCGCCTTCCAGTATTTCCCCGCCGAGCAGCTCGGCAAGGCCAAGGATCTGTTGTCGCTGACGCAGACCGGCGTGGTCGATATCGGTTATGTCGCGCCGTCCTTCGTCGGCGACAAGCTGCCGCTCGCGGCGGTGGCCGAGCTGCCGGAAGCGTTCTCGACGTCGTGCGAAGGCACCATGGCGTTCTGGAACATCGCCAAGCCCGGCGGCATGCTCGACAAGCTGGAATTCGCACCGAACGGCGTGCGTGCGCTGTTCGTCCTCGTGCTGTCGCCCTACCAGCTCTACATGGCGAAGGACAATATCGCTTCGCTCGATGTCGCCAAGGGCAAGAAGATCCGCACCTCCGGCGGCGCCAAGGAGCTGGCGGTGCGCGCGCTGGGCGCCACGCCGGTGCAGATTCCGACGCCGGACGTGCGCGAGGCAGTCTCGCGCGGCACGGTCGATGGCATGTTGTTCCCGCATTCCAGCATTCCGCCCTATGATCTCACCAAGCAGGTGAAATATGCGACGGTCGGCGAGAATTTCGGCTCCTTCATCGTCACCTATATGATCAGCCTCAACAAATGGAATGCGCTGCCGGCCGAGGTGAGGAAGGCGATGGACGAGGCGGGCGAGTGGGTGACCAAGGCCGGCTGCAAGGCCACCGACGAACGCGAGGCGTCCGATATCGAAAAGCTCAAGGCGGGCGGCGTGACCTTCGTCAAGCTCTCCGAGGCCGACCACAAGCAGCTCGCCGAGAAGCTCACCGGCGTCAGCCTGGACTGGGCCAAGAATCTCGACAGCCGCGGCAAGAAGGGCACCGACGTATTGAAGGCCTTCCAGGCCGGCCTCAAGAAAGCCAACTGACGGCGACGGCGCGTCCCTTCATCGTTTCCGCCGATAGCGCGTGACGTGAAGGGACGGCCGGCGTTGCCCGCGCCATTGGGACAGGAAGAGGAGTGCTGAAATCATGAGCGGACCGCTTTCCGGCGTGCGCATCGTCGATATGACCAGCGTGCTGATGGGGCCATATGCCACCCAGATCATGGGCGACATGGGCGCCGACATCATCAAGGTCGAATCGCCGGCGGGCGATGTGACGCGCGGCATCGGGCCGATGCGGCATCCCGGCATGGGGCCGATCTTTCTGATGGCGAACCGTTCCAAGCGCTCCATCGTGCTCGATCTCAAGACGCCGAAAGGGCGCGCGGCGCTGCTCGATCTCGCGCGCACGGCCGACGTGCTGATCTACAATGTCCGGCCGCAGGCGATGGCGCGGCTCGGGCTGTCCTATGACGAGGTCCGCGCGGTCAATCCGCGCATCATTTATGTCGGGGTGTTCGGCTATGGCCAGGACGGCCCCTACGCCAAGAAGCCGGCCTATGACGATCTGATTCAGGCGGCGGTCGCGGTGCCGTGGCTGGTGGCGCAGGCCGACAAGGGCGAGCCGCGCTACGTGCCGGCGACCATGATCGATCGCAGCGTCGGCCTCAACGCCGTCAATGTGGTGACGGCGGCGCTGTTCCACCGCGAGCGCCATGGTGGCGAGGGGCAGGCGATCGACGTACCGATGTTCGAGACCATGGCGCAGTTCGTGCTGGGCGACCATATGGGCGGGCGCGTGTTCGATCCGCCGCTCGGCCCGGCCGGCTATGCCCGGCTGCTGGCGCAGGAGCGGCGGCCCTATCGCACCAGCGACGGCTATATCTGCACGCTGATCTACAGCGACCGGCAGTGGCAGAGCTTCTTCAATGTGATCGGCAAGTCCGAAATGTTCGAGACCGATCCGCGCTTCCGCGACATCTCGGTGCGCACCCGCCATATCGACGAATGCTACGCCTTCGTCGCCGAGGCGCTGCTGACGCGGACGACGGCGGAATGGCACGCCGCGCTGGAGGCCGCCGATATCCCGGTGATGCCGATGCACTCGCTGGACGACCTGATCGACGATCCGCATCTCGCCGCGGTCGACTTCTTCCGCAAGGCGGAGCATCCGACCGAGGGAGCGATCGTCGATATGGCGGTGCCGAGTCAATGGAGCGCGACGCCGCCGCGCCCCGAGCGCTACGCCCCCCGCCTCGGCGAGCAGAGCGTCGAGGTGCTGCGCGAGGCCGGCTATAACGACGCCGCGATCGCCGAGATGGTCGCGGCAGGCGTCACCATCGATGGCCGCGCCGAAGCCGCGTGAGGCCGCTCGCGTCAAGACAAAGATACAGAGTCCCGCTTCTGATTCCGTCAGAGGCGGAACAGCGCTATTGCGCGTAGCGCCGCAAAGCGAGGTCGGCGGTCGGGATTTCCGGTGTGCGTCCCGCGATCTGGTCGGCGATGACGCGGCCCGCGCCGCAGGCCATGGTCCAGCCCAGCGTGCCGTGCCCGGTGTTGAGATGCAGGTTGGCGATCGGGGTCGGGCCGATGATCGGCGGGCCGTCCGGGGTCATCGGCCGCAGCCCGCTCCAGAAGGTCGAGCGCGAATTGTCGCCGCCGTTCGGGAACAGGTCGGACACCGAGCGGTCGAGCGCGCCGCGCCGGCCGGGCCGCAGCCGCACGGTGTAGTCGCCGACCTCGGCCGTGCCGCCGACGCGGATGCGGTCGCCGAGCCGGGTGATGGCGATCTTGTAGCTTTCGTCCATCACGGTGGATTCGGGGGCGGCGTGCGGGTCGGCGATCGGCAGCGTGATCGAATAGCCTTTCACCGGATAGACCGGCAGGCTCAAGCCGAGCGGGCGCAGCATCAGTGGCGAGAAGCTGCCGAGCGCGACCAGATAGGCGTCGCCCATGAAGGCGCCCTTGTCGGTCGCCACCTTGGTCACGCGGCCGCCCGCGACCTCGAGGCCGGTGATCGTGGTGCCATAGACGAAACGGACGCCGAGTTTGGCTGTGATGGTCTCCAGCCGTTCGGTGAACATCTGGCAGTCGCCGGTTTCGTCGTCGGGCAGCCGCAGGCCGCCGGCGAAGGGTACGCGCGCCCCGGCGAGGCCCGGCTCGACCGCCAGGCATCCGGCGCGGTCGAGCACCTCGAACGGCACCTTGTACTGGCGCAGCACCTCGATGTCGTTGCCGACGGCATCGAGCTGCGACTGTTTGCGGAATAGCTGCAGCGTGCCCTGGCTGCG
This sequence comes from Bradyrhizobium sp., assembly GCA_040392305.1. Classification (GTDB taxonomy): domain Bacteria; phylum Pseudomonadota; class Alphaproteobacteria; order Rhizobiales; family Xanthobacteraceae; genus PRO6. Next base: position 4,121 of record JBEBWH010000064.1, read on the forward strand.
CTCGTCGTAGCGGATGCCGGTCTCGGCGCGCAGCGCCCGCAGGCAATCGCGGCTGTATTCGGCGATGCCGACCATGCGCGACTTGTTGAGCGCGTAGCGCGCCGTGGTGCAGTTGCGCAGCATGGCGAGCAGCCAGCGCCACATCGCCGGATCAAGCTGCGGGCGGATCGACAGCGGTCCGTAGCGGTCGAGCAGCCACCCCACCGCCTTGAGCGGCACATCCGGCCCGGCCCATGGCGAGGCATAGCCCGGGGAGATTTCGCCGGCATTGGCGAAGCTCGTCTCCAGCGCCGGTCCGGGCTGGCGCTCGAGCACCGTCACCTCGAAACCCGCCTTGGCGAGATAATAAGCCGAGGTCACGCCAATGACGCCGGCCCCCAAAACCACGATTCTCATGCATGCTCCCTCAGGCGCCAGCCGGCCCGTGAGCATTGGCCCGGATGGATGTTCTCAGGTAACAACATGCCATCTTCCGGGCGAGCGTTTACGGCGATTTTCTCGAAGATGCTGGCTGTTGATGCCAGAAAATGATATTATTGCGCCAAATTGCGATAGATTTCACCGTTGAGGGAGTTGTGGGCGTGGGTGTGACGCTTGATGCGATCGACCGGAAGCTGTTGCGCGAACTGGTCGCGGACGCGCGGGTCAGCCAGGTGGTGCTGGCGGAGCGGGTCGGCCTGTCGCCGACCGCCTGCTCACGCCGCCTGCAGCAGCTTGAGCGCAGCGGCGTGCTGCGCGGCTACTCGGCGAATATCGATGCCGGAAAGCTCGGCTTCATGATGACGGTGCTGGTGCGCATCACGCTCGACCGCCAGAGCGAGGAAGCGCTGGGCGCGTTCGAGAAGGCGGTCGCGCGCTGCCCCGACGTGGTCTCGTGCGATCTGATGTCAGGCAGCGACGATTATCTCGTGGTGGTGCAGGCGCGCGACATGGAGGACTACGAGCGCATCCACAAGCAGCATCTGTCGCGCATGCCGGGGGTGACGCGGCTGCATTCGAGTTTCTCCATGCGCAGCATCGTCAAGCGGACGATCTCGCCGTCGACGCTCGACAGCTAAAGCGTTTTCGAGCGAAGTGGGAACCGGTTCGCGTGAAGAAAACGCGTCAAAACAAAGATAGAGGGCTCCGCTTCTGATCTCATCAGAAGGGGAAAGCTTTAACGCGAGACTTCGGCGGCGGCGGACCGCCTCGCGCGCCGCCAAAAGGTGGAGACGAGGCCGGCGCTGGTCATGAGCCAGGCGGCGAGCGCGATCCAGATCATCACCTGCGACAATGTCGCGAGCGCAGCGACGCCGGCGATCTGCGACAGCCGTAAGCTTGCCAGCGCATACATGCCGAGCGGAAACACCAGGCTCCAGAACAGCGGCGTATAGGTCAGCGGCTGGCGATGCACGCCGTGGGTCCAGACGCCGAACACCACCAGCAGCGGAATCCACCACGTCGCCCAGGCCCACATGATGAGCGTGACGCCTTCGACGAACGGCCGCATTGCATGCAGGAACGGCGGCAGATCGGGCGCGGCGAGCAGCACCGCTCCGGCATTGGTGCTGATGGCGGCGGCGCCCATCACCACCCACAGGATCGGCGTCGCGTCCTGCGGTCGCACCGCGGAAAAGAAGACGCGATGGGCGAACAGCACGATGAAAATCGCATAGAGCACGATGCCGATGCACCAGAGCGCGTGGCAGGCGAACAGCACGAGCGGCGCGGCATCGCCGAGATGCGGCGCGACGAACAGGCCGTGGATCGCCAGCGCCTCGGTGGCGACGATCGCGATCAGCCAGCCGCCATGGATGATGTTGGCGTGGGCGGTGTTGGCGAAGATCAGGATCGAAAAACCCAGATAGGTCAGAAACAGCCAGGCCGCGAGCGCAGCGAGCCACAGCGTTAGCGCCAGCGTGCCCGCGCCGCGCAGGCCGATGCCGACCCCGAACACGTCGGTCGCGGCGACCAGCGTGAAGAAGGAAAACACCAGTCGCGGATCGGTCAGGTCGGTCCAGACCGCGCGCGGAAAACGCGCTATGCGGGCAAGCGTCATCAGCAGAAGAACGGGATAGGCCAGCGCATTGACCGCGAACAGGGCGTCCGACCAGCCGCGATGGCCCTCGAACAGCATCGCGTTCGAGATGATGCCGGTCGCCATCACCAGCGCGAAATAGCCCGGATAGAGCGTGGCGATGCGGTCCCCGAGCCAGCCGCGCGGCGACGATGTGGAAGCGGGCGAGGCGGTCATGGGGACGTTTTCCGGTTCGGCGTTGGGCTGGCCGACCGATCTACCCCACCGCGCATAATTGTCAAACCTCAGACGCCCGGCGCGCGCTCCACCGGGACGTCCCAGATATCGGCGGCGTATTCGCGGATGGTGCGGTCGGCGGAGAACCACGCCATGCGTGCGGTGTTGAGGAGGCTGGCGCGCGCCCAGCGCGCGCCGTCGCGCCAGTCGCGGTCGATCCGCCGCTGCGTCGCGTAATAGGCGTCGAAGTCGGCGCTGACCATGTAATGATCGAGATGCTTCAGCGCATGCGCCACCGATTTGAAGCGGTCGGGATCGTCGGGCGAGAACTCGCCGCGTTCGAGCGAGCGGATGACGCGCGAAAGCCGCGGCGATTGCGCGACGATGCCGGTGGCGTCGAGCCCGCTTCGCCGCCGCTCCGCCACTTCGTCGGCGCGCAGGCCGAAGATGTAGATGTTGTCGGCGCCGACATGATCGCGAATCTCGATATTGGCGCCATCGAGCGTGCCGACGGTCAGCGCGCCGTTGAGCGCGAGTTTCATGTTGCCGGTGCCGGAGGCCTCCATACCGGCGGTCGAGATCTGCTCCGAAAGGTTGGCGGCGGGAATGATCCGCTCGGCGAGGCTGATATTGTAGTCGGGCAGGAAGGCGACCTTGAGAAGCCCGCCGGTGGCGGGATCGTTGTTGACGACCTCGGCGACGTCGTTGATCAGCTTGATGATGAGCTTGGCGTAGTGATAGCTCGCCGCCGCCTTGCCGGCGAAGATCTTGACGCGCGGCGTCCAGTTCGCGCCCGGCGCGTCGCGCATGGCCTGATAGAGCGCGATGGTCTCGACGATGTTGAGAAGCTGGCGCTTGTATTCGTGGATGCGCTTGATCTGCACGTCGAACAGGGCGTCCGGATCGAACACGACGCCGAGACGCTCAGTGGCGATCTTCGCCAGCGCCGCTTTGCTGCGGCGTTTGGCGACCGCCAGATGGCGATGGAATTCGCGGTCTTCGGCATGGGATTCGAGCAGCCGCAACTGGCCGGGGTCGTCGAGCACGCCGTCGCCGCAGGCTTGGCGCAGGAGGTCCGTCAGCGCCGGGTTCGCCTGCATCAGCCAGCGGCGGAAGGTGATGCCGTTGGTCTTGTTGCTGATGCGGTCGGGATAGAGCCGGTGCAGATCGTGAAAAACGGTCTCGCGCATCAACTCGGTATGCATCGCGGAGACGCCGTTGACGGCGTGCGAGCCGACGAAAGCGAGGTGCCCCATGCGCACGCTGCGGTCGGTCCCCTCATCGATGAACGACACCGCGGCGCGGATGGCGTCGTCGTCCGGGAATGTCGCGCTGGCGAAATCGAGATGCATCGCATTGATGCGGTAGATGATCTCGAGGTGTCGCGGCAGGAATTTTTCGAACAGCAGCACCGGCCAGCTTTCGAGCGCCTCCGGCAGCAGCGTATGGTTGGTGTAGGCCAGCGTCGCCGTGGTGATGCGCCATGCGGTGTCCCAGGGCACGCCGTGCGCGTCGAGGAGCAGGCGCATCAGTTCGGCGACGGCGAGACTCGGATGGGTGTCGTTCATCTGGATCGCGACGCGGTCCGGCAGCGTTTCCAGCGTGCCTTCGCTGCGCAGATGACGCGCGATGATGTCCTGCAGCGATGCCGAGACGAAAAAATATTCCTGCCGCAGGCGCAGCTCGCGGCCGGCCGGCGTTTCGTCGCTCGGGTAGAGGAATTTCGAGATCGCCTCGGCGTGGGCCTGCTCGGAGGTGGCGCCGAGATGGTCGCCGGTGTTGAACAGTTCGAGCCGCAGCGGATCGGGCGCGCGCGCCGACCATAGCCGCAACGCGTTGACATGCGCGCCGCGCCAGCCGACGATCGGCGTGTCGTAGGCGACGGCCTCGACGGTCTCCGCCGATTTCCAGACGCGGCGGTCATCGCCTTCGCCGTCGGGGCCGGGCTCGACCGTGCCGCCGAAGCGGATATCGAAGACCACTTCGGGCCGATGGAATTCCCAGGGGTTGCCGTAGGACAGCCACTCGTCGGGATATTCCTGCTGCCACCCCTGCGAGATGATCTGGCGGAACAGGCCGTAGTCGTAGCGGATGCCGTAGCCTTGCGCCGGAATGCCAAGGCTCGCCATGCTCTCCATGAAGCAGGCGGCGAGCCGGCCGAGCCCGCCATTGCCGAGCGCGGCATCCGGCTCCAGCTCGCGCAATTCGGCGAAATCGACGCCGAGATCGCCGAGCGCCAGCTCAAAACCTTCGAGCAGCCCCATATTGCTGGCGGCGTCGGTGAACAGCCGGCCGATCAGAAATTCCAGCGAAAGATAGTAGACGCGCTTGCGGCCCTGGTCGTAGCTCTCGCGTTTGGAGCGCAGCCAGCGATGCGCCACACGGTCGCGCAGCGCCAGTGCGGCGGCCTTGTACCAGTCGCGCCTGGTGGCGCGCGAGGCGTCCTTGCCGACATCGAGCGTGAGCTTGGCGAGGATGCTCGCCTTGATATCGGCAAGCTCGTCGTCGCCGATTGCGGTCGCGGATGAATGAGATCGTCGTGCAATATGATCGTGCATAATGTGATGAACTGCCGAAATGCGGCAACGCTGCGGCGGCGCGACGTCATGCGCAGCATGTTGCCGGGTGTATGGACCTTCCGGCCGTGCCGTCCGCGCGGTGCTGCCGGGCGCGGGGCCGGATCGTTATGCGACCCCATCTTACGACGCGCGCGAGCGCTTTGTAACGGCTCCGTTTCGTGGGAAACTTTGCTCTCCGGCGGCCTGCCCTCTCAAGGGTCGGGGTAGAATGCGCGGATAATCTGGCCGGTATGAGGCAGCTTCGGTGAAAGAACGGCGCGACGCTGCGGTTCTGAGCGTGAAACTGATGATAGCGGCCTGCGTGATCATGCCGCTGGCGCTGTTCGCCTATGCGGCATGGGGAACCTATCGCGCCACGCTGACGCTGGCCGATGAGCGGATCGAGCGCTCGCTCCACATCGTTTCCGAACATGCGCTGCGGGTGTTTCAGTCGATCGATGTCACGATCGGCAGCATCGAGCAGCTAGTCGCCGACGAGGCGCGTGGGCCGCCGCAACAGGCCTCGCTCGCCGAGCGGTTGAAGCAGATGGTGCTGGTGCTGCCCGATGTCGAGGCGATCTGGCTGATCGACGCCGAGGGCCGGCTGGTCGCCTCGTCGTCGAAATATCTGGTGGCGGAGGGGCTCGAGGTTCCGTCCGCGGCGCTTGCCGGGGCGGGGCGCGCCGCCGCGCCGTTGATCATCGGCGATATCGTGGTGGGAAAGACGCCGGACGCCGCCTATTTCCCCGTCATCGCTAAGCGCGACAACGGTCGCGGCGAGGCCGACGGCTTCACCGTGCTTTCGGTGCTTCCGCTGGCGTTCGAGCGATTTTATGCGCAGCTCGCCGCTGACAGCGGAGCGAGCTTCGCGCTGCTGCGTGAAGATGGCACGGTGTTGGCGCGCTATCCGGGCGATCGGCGCGGTTTCAAGCTCGATCCGTCGAGCGGCTTTCGCGAGGTGATCGCCCATGGCGCGAACGGCGATCTTTATACGACGGTGTCCGGCATCGATCATGTCGAGCGGCGTGTTGCGGTCCAGCGCCTGCCGAATTTCCCGCTCTACGTCTCCTCCAGCCTGCAGACCAGTGAGATCGTCGCGCCGTGGCTCAAACGCACCGCGGTGTATTTCGTCATCACCGCGGCGGTGATTTCGCTGCTGTCGATTTTGCTGCTTCTGATGCTGCGTCGCACCGAGGCGCTGTTCGCCGAAGCGGCGGCGCGCGAGAAGGCCGAGGCGACGCTGCGGCAGTCGCAGAAGATCGAGGCGATCGGCCAGCTCACCGGCGGCGTTGCGCATGATTTCAACAATCTCCTGACGATCATCATCGGCAATCTCGACTTCGCGCTGCGGCAGAAGACCGACGACAGGATGCGCCGCCTGCTCGGCAATGCGATGTCGGGCGCGGAGCGCGCGGCGCAGCTGACCCGGCGGCTGCTCGCCTTCTCCCGCCGCCAGCCGCTCGCGCCGCATCCGCTCAACGTCAACCGGCTCGCGGCAGGCATGTCGGACCTGCTCGCGACGTCGCTCGGCAACGATGTCGTGATCGAAACGGACTATGCCGACGATCTGTGGCTGACCGAGGTCGATGCCGCCGAGCTGGAGTCCGCCATCCTCAATCTGGCGATCAACGCCCGCGATGCCATGAAGCGCCGGGGACGGTTCGGCATCCGGACCCGCAACGTGGTGCTGGACGCGCACGCCTGCGCCGGACTGGAGGGGCTGAAGCCCGGCGAGTATGTGGTCATCGCCGTGACGGACAGCGGCGAGGGCATGTCGCCCGACACCATCGAAAAGGCGTTCGATCCGTTCTTCACCACCAAGCCCACCGGCGCGGGGACCGGGCTCGGTCTCAGTCAGGTCTACGGTTTCGTCAAGCAGTCCGGCGGCTATACGCGCATCGAAAGTGCGCTCGGACATGGCACCACCATCAGCCTCTATCTGCCGCGCACGCTGGCGGCCGAGCCCGAGCCGCCGGCGCGCGAACCCGTGGTCGACCTCAAGGGCGCGGGCGAAACGATCCTTGTCGTCGAGGACGACGCGGCGGTGCGCGGCTATATCGTGGCGCTGCTGCGCGAACTGGCCTACGCCGTCTTCGATGCCGGCTGCGGCGAGGACGCGCTGCGGCTGATCGGGACCGAAGCGCGGATCGACCTGCTGTTGACCGATATGGTGATGCCCGGCGTCAATGGCCGCGCCATCGCCGACGCGGCGCGCGCCCGCCGCCCCGGCATCAAGGTGCTGTTCATGACCGGCTACGCGTCCGACGCGGTCTCGGACGAGGACTGGCTTGGCGCCGGGATGGCGCTGATCCAGAAGCCGCTGGCGCGCGACGAACTGGCGGCGCGGCTGCGCGCGCTGCTGGCGTCGTGAGCGCCGGCTTGAGCGTTTTCGAGCGAAGCACGCCCTCGGGCTTGACCCGAGGGTGGAAACCGGTTCGCGTGAAGAAAACGCGTCAGAACAAAAATATAGAACTATGGAACTGTGATGAGTGCTTGTTCCGCTTCTGATTCCATCGAGAGGCGGAAAAACTCTAGGCCAGCACCTCCTTGTTGACGACATGGACGCGGCTCGGCGTGCCGTCGAGCACGCTCAGCAGATTGCGCGCGGTCTGCAGGCCCATGCGGTCGAGCGCCTCGCGGGTGACGCCGGCGAGATGCGGCGCGCAGATCACGTTCGGCAGGGTCAGCAGCGGATTGTCGGCGGGGGTCGGCTCCATGGCGAATACGTCGAGCCCCGCGCCCGCCAGCGCGCCATTCTTCAGCGCCGCGAACAGCGCCGCCTCGTCAACGATGCCGCCGCGCGCGGTGTTGACGAGATAGGCGGAAGGTTTCATGCGGGCGAGGCGCGCGGCGTCGAACAGATCGGTCGTCTCCGCGGTTCTGGGGCAGTGCAGGGTGACGAAATCGGCGCGCGCGACGGCGGCGTCGAGATCGTCCGCCGCCTCGCAGCCGGCGGCTTCGATCGCGGCCGCGCCGCAATAGGGATCATGGACCAGAACGGTCATCTCCATGGCGCGGCAGCGCGCTGCGGTGCGGGTGCCGATGCGTCCGAAGCCGACCACC
>JBEBWH010000065.1:0-11712 GCA_040392305.1 Bradyrhizobium sp.
CAGACGCCGCCGCCCTCGCGCCTGCATCGCGCCTATATCATTGTCGAATGCGTCAAGCTGATCGCCGTGGCGGTGGCGGCGGTGTATTCCGCGCGGGCGCTCGTTCAGCCCACAGAGGCGGCGCGATAGAACTCGACGAAGAAGCGCCCCGGCGTCACGAACTGCACGTGATGGGGCACTTCGGATTCGATCACGATCTTGTCGCCCGCGGTCGCGATCGCGTCCCCGAAGTATGGCGCCTCCAGCATATAAAGAAGCGTGCCTTCGACGACGTGAAGCAGCCCCCATGTGCCGGCCTTGGTGCGATGCGCCGACTGCAGGCGCGACGGCAGGTTCTCCGGCGTGAAGTCAGGCGAGCGGCCATAGGCTTCAAAGCCCTCGGGCAGCCGTGTCGGAATGGCGGACATGGGCGCAAGAATCCTTGTTCAAACAACCATCGCTCGTCGTCGCGACGAGAACGTTCGGAATCCGGCCGCTAGCGCGGCTTCGTGAGGCGATGAAGCAGCGCGTTGAACCGCTGCCAGCCGGACGGATCATCATGACGGAGCCGGGCGCAGGCCTGCCCGGCGAGACGGCAGGCGGCCTCGTTGTCTCCCGCCGCCGCCAGCGCGCGGAGCGCATCCACGAGGATGTCCGTGAGCACATTCGCGGAGGCGGCCGCGGACGGGCGCGGCGACGTATCGGTCGGCTCGCTCACCAGCCACCTGCATCGCTGATGCCGAGATGGGCCTTGGCGTCCGGGCTCATCATCTGTGGCGTCCACGGCGGCTCGTAGGTCAGCGTCACGTCCACGAATTCGACGCCGGGCACGCTCCAGGCCGCGTCCCGCGAGCCTTCCTTGAGATAGTTGGTGGCCGGGCACCCCTTGGTCGTGGTGGTCATCAGGACATGCGTGACACCGCCATCCTCCACCGCGACGCCGTAGATCAAACCGAGATCGACGACGTTGTAGCCAAGCTCGGGATCGATCACGACGCGCAGCGCTTCCCTGACCTGATCGGCCAATGCCTCGTTGGGAACACTCATGCGCCGGCCTCCTGCGCCGCGCCGATGCGGATCAGCACCTTGTAGGTCGTGCCGTCGGGCTCGAACGCGCCGCGCCAGCCGTGACCGCGCTTGGCCAGCTCGGGAAAGAGGAAGATCGGTTCGCGGCACAATAGCGCCGAGAGCACCTCGCCTTTCGCCATGGTTTCGGTCGCGGCCATGATGCGCACCATCGGCTCCGGCGGATCGAGATCGCGGTTGTCCATCTCCTGCACGGGCGCCGGCCACTCGCCATCGGTGGACGGGGTCGCGGCGGCTGTCGGCAATTCGCCGCCCGGCGATTCGGCGGAGGGCTGGAACAGCACCTCCCACTCGCCGCCGTCGAGCTCCCTGGCCTCGTAAGCGAACCCCTTCGAGCCGAGCACATGAAACAGCGGCACCGGCTTGAACGTCGCGAACAGCCGCAGCCCCTGTCCGGGCTTGAGCGCATTCACCGCGCCGAGAATTTCGCCAAAGGGCTCGCCGCCCGCACGCAAGGTCGGCCGCACGTCCAGATCGACATATTCGATGGTCATCCTACTCTCCTGGGTTCAGGTCCGTTTGGGCTCGGCGCGGAACAGCTGGGGCCGCCGGACGCCCTCCGGAAAACGCAGTTTTTCTGTGACATCGGCGAGCCGCCGGGTGCGCACAAGCTGCAGGACGATGCCGCAGGTGCCGATCAGCATGACGGCCGCCGCCCCCCGGAAAAGATCCGGCGCATCGGCCAGCAGCGCCGCGACGCCGGCGTAAACGCCGCCGAGATAAAGCCAGAACCATTTGACCGCGCGCGGCTCGACGACGAGATCCTGCACGCGCGGCGTCGGCGTCTTGCCGAGCACCGGGCCATAGGCCTCGAGCCAGGTCACGAAGGCGACGATCTTGTAGAGCTTGCCGAGGCCGAGCGCCGTCAGCCAGCCGAAGCTGACGAAAAAGACAAAGGCGCCGATATTCTGGGTGAAGCGGCCAAGCCCGAGCAGGGCGATCGCCAACACGATGCACAGCCCGAGCGACGCCAGCGCCGCGCCGGCCATCTGGCTGTTGAGCTCGATCTTGCGGCGCTTGCGCGCGCGATAGAGATAGGCGATGTCGCGGCCGTAGATCGCAAGGCTTGCAAGCCCGAGCAGGCCGGCGACGCCAAGCACCAGCGGCAGATTGCCGTTGTGGCAGATGGCGATCACGCCGCCGACGATCAGCACCGTCAGCGCAACGGCGCCGAGCCAGAACGTCGCCCGCGTCGAAAAGCGGTCAAGCTCCGGCGCCAGCATGAACATCGCCAGCAGGCGGTAGCTCACGCCCATCGCGGTGAAGGTCAGCCAGCCGCCGAGACCGGCCGCGGCATGAACCGGCACCCCCAGCGCCGTCAGATCGATGAATTGCGGCAGCGACGTATGGCCGCCCAGAACCAGCGCGAATACGATTCCCAGCGCGACGGTGGCGCAGACGCTGCATAGCCCGACCGCGACGAATTTCGCCGCGGCGTTGAGCGGACGCGCCGCCCACAGGGTGCGCCCCAGATTCCACAGCGCCCGCGCGAAGCCGGAGCCGAGCAGCAGCGCGGCGACGGGAAGGAAAGGCGGACCGGGATCGACCCGGCCCGCCAGCTGCAGAAAGCCCGTGAGCAACGCGACAAGACCGCCGACGAGGCAAATCAACGCGGGCAACGGCAGCGTATTGCTGTAGATCGGCCGGGCGACCAGCACCGGCACGAACTGGAACAGGGCGCCGCACATCAAGAGGCTGAGCCAACCGATGGCGAGGACATGGACCAGCACCAGCGTTTCGGGCGCTTCGATCGGCGCGAACGGGAAGCCGAAGCCGGCCACCATCAGCCCTTCCCCCACCACCAGCGCGACAAGCGCGGCTGCGAAGTAGGACATGGTCCATCGCGACAATGTGGCACCCATGGAACGTGCTCCATGCACCGATCCGCGCCGTTCGCCGTCTCCGGCGCGGACCGGCCGCTGTTATGTTTCAGGCCGCCTTGGCGATCTTGCCGATCTCGACGCGCCACACCGCCGGACCCTGTTCGAGATAGGTCCAGGAGAACTGCTTCGGATATTCGGCCTCGAGCTGGTAGTAGAGCGGCTTGGGATCGTGGTCGTTGACCAGAACGAACGACGCGCCCGGCGCAAGTTCGTTGACGAGCTGGAAAATCTTGGCGTGACGCTGGGCCGGAATGAGGCTGCGGACATCGATCACGTTGGCGGCTGACATGGAACTCATCCTTCGGTCGCGCGACTGATGGCACGCCCCCGGAAGCGCGACCATCGTTCCGGAGCCGGCGGAAACCACGCGCCGAGCGCGCGCACGGACCTTCCGCCCGTAAAGATGTATTGTCAATACATCTTTTAGGCAGTTTCATCCCGGGGCTTGCCTTGGGCGGACTCCCGACATATTCCGAACGCGGCTGCCTTGAAGTTGCGACAGCACGCTTTCGCTTGCAAAACATATCTGTCGCGCGCATCATTTCGGCCGCCGGACGCTTGTGGTCCGATCCATCCGCCCGACGCCGCCCCGTTCAAGCAGGCCTACCTTCGGAATCGCGATGAGACTGACAAATTTCACCGACTATTCGCTGCGCATCCTGATGTACGCCGCGGCGCAAGGCGATCGTCTCATCACCATCGAGGAGACGGCCGCGGTCTACGGCATTTCACGCGCGCATCTGATGAAGGTGGCCAATCAGCTCACCCGCGCCGGCTTTCTCAAGGCGGTGCGTGGGCGCTCAGGCGGGCTGATGCTCGGCCGCAAGCCGAACAAGATCGGCCTCGGCGAGGTGGTGCGCGCGACCGAGCCGGATTTCGCCCTGGTCGAATGCTTCACGCCCGACAACTGCTGCCTGATCACGCAGCGCTGCCGGCTGCGCACCATCCTCAAGGAGGCGCTCGCGGCCTTCGCCGAGACGCTCGACCGCTACACGCTGGCCGATCTCCTGCTCAATCCGAAGGATTTCGGCATCAAGCCGGCGGCCTGATCTTCGGGGAACCACGCATCGCCCACGACCGCCTATCCGCTGCCGCCCGGCAGCGGTAATCTGGTGGCATGGCGCGCGACGGCAGCAGCGATTTCTACGACAGCGTCCCGGTGTTCACCAGCTTCCAGGCCGTGACCGACCCCGACCGCTATCGCGCGCTGCCCGACGACTGGACGCTCGGTCTCGCCGATATCGTGGATTCGACCGGCGCGATCGCCGCCAACCGCTACAAGGCCGTCAATGTGGCGGGGGCGGCCGTGATCGCGGCGACGGCCAACGCGCTCGGCGGCCGGGATTTCCCCTTCGTGTTCGGCGGCGACGGCGCGAGCTTCGCGGTCGCGCCCCGCGACCGCGACCAGGCGCGCGGCGCGCTCGCGGCCACCGCGGGATGGGCCCGCGATGAACTCGATCTCGCGATGCGCATCGCAATGGTGCCGATGAGCGCCGTGCGGGCGAACGGACAGGACGTCCGCATCGCACGCTACGCGCCCTCGCCCCATCTCACTTATGCGATGTTCTCCGGCGGCGGGGTGCACTGGTCGGAGACGGCGATGAAGCGCAGCGAATTCGCCATCGCGCCGGCCGCGCCCGGCACCCAGCCGGACCTCGACGGCCTGTCCTGCCGCTTTGCGGAAATCCCTTCCGCGCACGGCCACATCCTGTCGATGCTGGTCGTGCCGGCGGCTACGGCGGATACGGAGATATTCGGGGCATTGATACGAGAAATGATCGCGTTCATCGAAAACAGTCCGAATGCCGGCCGCCCGGTTCCGGACAGCGGCCCGCCGCTGCACTGGCCGTCGGGAATCGAACTCGAGGCGCGCACGATCCGCGCCCGCCCGCTTGCGATACGGCGCCTGCAAACGCTGGCCCGAAGCCTGTTCGTCTATCTCCTGATAAAATTACGCATTCCGCTCGGCGGCTTCATTCCCGAGCGCTACCTCGCCGAGCTCGTCGCCAATTCCGACTTCCGCAAATATGACGACGGCCTGCGCATGGTGCTCGATTGCGCGCCGGCGCTGGCGATGGAAATCGAGCGCCGCCTGGCCGCCGCAGCATCGAGCGGCATCGTCCGCTACGGGTTGCACAAGCAGGACGCCGCAATGATGACCTGCTTCACGCCATCGGCGATGCGCAGCGACCACGTCCACTTCATCGATGGCGCGCGCGGCGGCTATGCGGCCGCCGCCCTCGCGCTCAAGGCGGCCCGGTAGATAGCCGCGCCGATCAGCGCGAGCGCGACCAGGCCTCGCTGCCGCACAAGGCGCCGAGGCAGCCCTCGACGCGCAGCGAATCGGGGCCGGTCATCGCGATATGGCTGACATAGGTCTGGCCGTCGTCGGCATTGTAGATCCGGCCGCTCCAGCGACTTTGGCCCGACGGCCGCATGCCGTCAAACAATGTAAGCCCGACGATCGGGCGCGCCCTCAGCGACGGATTGGGATTCCTCGAATCGCGCGCCGCCTGCCCGGTCGCCGGGTCGATCGGCTCACGCAGCCACATGACGCTGCCGCAAATCCCGTCACCGCAATTGCGCACGCGAATCTTCGCGTCTCCCGCCTGTGTCATCCACACGCCGGAGGGATCCCCGTTCGGCGCCTGCGCGAGCGCCGGCGCGCCGAACCATGAGAGGAGCATGACAGCAAGAGCGGACCTTAGAATCATGGAGCCTCCGTCAGCGATTCAGTCTCTCCCCTGTACGCACAGCCCGTCGCCGGCTCAAGGGGGCAGGCGCGACAGCAGCGGCAGTGGTGAACCGGATGCTAAGATCCGCGTCATCAACGATCCGTGATGAGGACGGCACACCATGCCGCATGTGCAAAAGCATCAATGCTCGCACGACCTCTGCACCTTGCGCATTTCTCCGTTGAGTTTAGGCCGCGTGGTCAAGCCTGCGGACCCGTGACACACTGCGACGCAACAAAACGGGCGGAACCTCAAGTGAAGCAGACGCAACTCAGCACCTTTCAGCGCTGGTCAATTCTGGCGGGAGCGGCAATCCTGCTCAGCCTCGCGATGGGGATGCGGCAGAGCTTCGGCCTGTTCCAGCCCTCGCTGATTCGCGAGATCGGCCTGACGGCGGCCGACTTCTCGCTCGCGATGGCGCTGCAGAATATCGTGTGGGGCCTTTCGCAGCCGATCATCGGTGCGATGGCCGATCGCTACGGCAGCCGGCCGGTGATGCTGGGCGGCGTCATCGTCTATATCGCCGGGCTTGTTGCGATGATGTTCGCCACTTCGGCGCTGCTTTTCATCGTCGGCGCGGGTCTGTGCATCGGCCTTGCGCTGTCATGCACGGCGGGAAGCCTGACGATGTCGGTCACCTCGCGCACCGTGTCGCCGGCGCAACGCAGCGTGGCGATGGGCGCTGTTTCGGCGGTCGGCTCGCTCGGCCTGGTGATCGCCTCGCCGATGGCGCAAGTCTTGATCTCGACCTCCGGCTGGCAGATGGCGCTGATCGGCTTCCTTGGCTTCGCGCTGGTGATGCTGCCCTGCGCATTGTTCGCCGGGCGGTCGGACGCAATCGAGATCGACCGGGCCGACGACACCGATCAGTCGGTCGGCGAGGTGGTGCAGAGCGCGCTCGGGCACTCCGGTTTCGTGGTGATGTCGATCGCCTTCTTCGTTTGCGGGCTCCAGCTCATCTTTCTCACGACTCACCTGCCCAACTATCTCGCCATCTGCGGGCTCGATCCCGCGCTCGGCGCATCGGCGCTGGCAATGATCGGCCTGTTCAACGTGATCGGCTCCTATGTGTTCGGCTGGCTGGGCGGCATCTATCCGAAGCAGTATCTGCTCGGCGGCATCTATATCGTCCGCTCGCTCGCCATCGCGGCCTATTTCTATTTTCCTGCGACGCCGGCCAGCACGCTATTGTTCGCCGCCGTGATGGGCGCGCTGTGGCTCGGCGTGGTGCCCCTCGTCAACGGCCTCGTCGCGCAACTGTTCGGCCTGCGCTACATGACAACGCTGGCCGGCATCTCATTCTTCAGCCACCAGATCGGCTCGTTTCTCGGCGCCTGGGGCGGCGGCATCGTCTACGACACGCTCGGCAATTACGATGCGGCATGGCAGGCCACCGTGGCCATCGGCCTGATCGCTGGCCTCTTCCAGATGAGCATGAATGTGCGGCCGCCGCGCCGGGACGACGCAAAAGCCATCGCCGCCAGCCCGGCATGACCGCGGCTTCCCGCGCCAACTTGCGTTCGCCGGAGAAGGGGTCCATATCGCTAAGGCTCAAGGGAACCCTCCGCCGGGGGCTCCGTTATGACGTTGTACCCTTACCACCGCGGGATCCGATCCATGACCTTCAAACTCCCCGATCTGCCTTACGCCTATGATGCGCTCCAGCCCTATATGTCCAAGGAAACGCTGGAATATCATCACGACAAGCACCATCAGGCCTACGTCACCAACGGCAACAACCTGCTCAAGGGCAGCGAATTCGAAGGCAAATCGCTCGAAGACATCGTCAAGGGCTCGTTCGGCAAGAATGCCGCGCTCTTCAACAATGCCGGCCAACACTACAATCACGTTCATTTCTGGCAGTGGATGAAGCCCAATGGCGGCGGCGACAAGCTGCCCGGCAAGCTGGCCAAGAAGATCGACGAGGATCTCGGCGGCTATGCCAAGTTCAAGGAAGACTTCATCGCCGCCGGCGGCGGACAGTTCGGCTCCGGCTGGGCCTGGCTGTCGGTCAAGAACGGCAAGCTCGAAATCTCCAAGACCCCGAATGGCGAGAATCCGCTGGTGCACGGCGCCACGCCGATTCTCGGCGTCGACGTTTGGGAGCACTCCTACTACATCGACTATCGCAATCGCCGCCCGGACTACCTCAAGGCCTTCGTCGAGAACCTGATCAACTGGGACTACGTCGAAGAGCTGTTTTCGAAGGCAGGCTGAGCCCTCACACCCATCGACGGAATGCGGAAGCGGGGCCGGCGCCCCGCTTCCGCAACGGCCGACAAGTTCGGGACGATACCATGAACTATGTTCTGGTTTTCGTTGGCGGCGGCTGCGGAGCCGCCCTGCGCCACGCCGTCAACGTGCTCTGCGCACGCCAGTTCGGCCTCGGCTTTCCCTACGGCACATTCATCATCAACATTACGGGCTCGCTGGTGATGGGCCTGATCGCCGGCTATCTCGCCTTCAAAGGGGAAGCAAGCCAGCCGTGGCGGCTGTTCCTGATGACCGGGGTGCTGGGCGGCTACACCACCTTCTCCGCCTTCTCGCTCGACGCGGCCCTGCTCTACGAACGCGGCGAGGTCGGCGCGGCGCTATTCTACGTGATTGGCTCGGTCGTCCTCTCCATCGCGGCCCTGGCCGGCGGGCTCGCCCTGATGCGCCACTTGTCCTGATCGCTTGCCCGGCCCTTTGCCGATTTCCAGACTGATCCCTTGCGGCCCTCTCATTATGTTATAATATAACCTTTGGTGGCCGACCGGCCGCCGAAAGCCGGCCACAGGGAACCCGCGATGGATCGCAGCCACGCAACCATCCACCATACGCATGATGGGCATCACCATCATGGCGTCGGCGCGCCGCATCCTGCGGACATTACGCCGTGGTCGCTGCTGCGCATGACGTTCGCCGCCCGCCTCGGCACGGCCGTCGCGGTCTGCGCCGGGCTGTGGGCCATGGTCCTGGTGGCGATGCGGTGAAGCATGGGCGCAATCCTGCAATTCGACAACGTCACGCTCGGCTATGATCGCCACCCGGCGGTACATCATCTGAGCGGACACATCGCCGCCGGCGCCCTGGTGGCGCTGATCGGTCCCAACGGCGCGGGCAAATCGACCCTTTTGCGCGGCATCGTCGGTGCGGTGACACCGCTATCCGGCCGCATCGACCGCGCCATCGACCCGCGCGATATTGCCTATCTGCCGCAATCCGCCGACATCGACCGCAGCTTCCCGATCTCGGTGTTCGATTTCGTCGCCACCGGACTGTGGCGGCGCACCGGCATGTTCGGCGGCATCGGGCGCCCCGAGCGTGCCCGGACGGCGCAGGCGCTGGCCGCCGTCGGCCTGACCGGTTTCGAGAGCCGCGCCATCGGCACGCTGTCCGGCGGCCAGACCCAGCGTATGCTGTTCGCCCGCGTGCTGCTTCAGGACGCCCGCCTGATCGTGCTCGATGAGCCGTTCAACGCCATCGACGCCAAGACCTCCGCCGATCTGCTCGATCTGGTGCTGCGCTGGCACGCCGAAGGCCGCACCGTGCTGGCGGCCCTGCACGACATCGACCTCGTCCGCATGCATTTCCCGGAAACGCTGCTGCTGGCGCGCCACCTCGTCGCGTGGGGACGCACGCCGCAGGTGCTGACCTCCGATCACCTGCTCAGGGCGCGGCAGATGTGCGAGGCGTTCGACAGCACGGCCGCCGCCTGCGCCGCCGATACGCGGCCGCAAGCCGCCTGAGGCCGCGGGACGCGCGATGCTGTACGACGCCCTGATCGCCCCCTTCATCGACTATGAGTTCATGCGCCGCGCGCTCGCCGGCGTGATCGCGCTGGCGCTCGGCGGCGCGCCGATCGGCGTATTTCTGATGCTGCGGCGCATGAGCCTGGTCGGCGACGCCATGGCGCACGCCATCCTGCCGGGCGCCGCCATCGGCTTCCTGATTTCCGGGCTCAATCTGTTCGCGATGACCTTCGGCGGATTGATCGCGGGCTTCGCCGTCGCGCTCGCTTCGGGCGTCGTGGCGCGCAGCACCGAGACCAAGGAGGATGCCTCGCTCGCGGCGTTCTACCTGATCTCGCTGGCGCTCGGCGTTACGATTGTCTCGATCCGCGGCAGCAATATCGATCTGCTCCATGTGCTGTTCGGCAACATTCTCGCGCTCGACGACGCGACCCTGACGGTGATCGCCTTCAACGCCACCGTCACGCTGCTGACGCTTGCGGCGATCTATCGGCCGCTCGTCATCGAATGCGTCGACCCGATGTTTCTGCGCACCACGACCCGCGCCGGCGGCGTCGCCCATCTCGCCTTTCTCGCCCTCGTGGTCATCAATCTCGTCAACGGCTTTCATGCGCTCGGCACCCTGCTCGCGGTCGGCCTTCTGGTGCTGCCGGCCAGCATCGCGCAGTTCTGGTCGCGCGACCTCACGCGCATCATCACCATCGCAGTGATGGTGGCGATGATTTCGGGCTATGGCGGCCTCGTGCTGTCGTTCCACACCAAGGTGCCGTCCGGCCCCGCCGTCATTCTGATTGCGGCGGTGTTTTATGTCGGCTCGGTGCTGCTGGCGCCGGTCGGCGGGCTGTTGCGCCGGGCCTATCCCGGCCGCCATCTCGAAGCGTGAGGTCCGATGTTTCGCGTGCTGCTCGGTTTCTTCGCCTTCGCCGTCCTGCTTTTGTCAGAGCCCGTCCGCGCGGACACGCCGCGGCTCAATGTGGTGGCGAGCTTTTCGATCCTGGCCGACTTTGCCCGCAATATCGGCGGTGACCGCGTCAAGGTCACGGCGCTGGTCGGCCCCGACGGCGATACGCATGTCTATACGCCGACCCCCACCGACGCCCGCGCGGTGGCGGATGCGCGGCTGGTGATCGTCAACGGTCTCGGCTTCGAGGGCTGGCTGCCGCGCCTGGTGAAAGCGGCGCGCGGCACATCGGGTGCGCCGATCACGACCGTCGAGGCGAGCCGCGGTATCAAGCCGCGCGCGGCGCAGGATGACAGTCATAACCACGGCCACGGTCACAGCCATGACGGCGATGCGATCGATCCCCACGCCTGGCAATCGGTCGCCAACGCCCTCGTCTACGTCGCCAATATCCGCGACGCCCTGATCGCCGCCGATCCGGACGGCAGCGCCACCTATCGCGCCAATGCCGAACGCTATGGCGCGGAACTGACGGCGCTGGACCGGGAAGCGCTGAGCGAGATCGCGAAAATCCCGCCCCCCCGGCGCAAGGTGATCTCCAGCCACGACGCCTTCGGCTATTTCGCCGACCGCTACGGCATCGCCTTCATCGCCCCGCAGGGCGTCTCGACCGAAGCCGAGCCCAGCGCCCGCGCCGTCGCCGCCATCATCCGGCAGATCCGACAGCAGAAAATTCCTGCCGTTTTTCTCGAAAATATGACCGATCCCCGGCTCGCCCGGCGGATCGCCAGCGAAACCGGCGCGAAAATCGGCGGTACACTTTATGCTGACAGCCTGACGGCCGAAAATGGCGATGCGCCCACTTACATTGCCATGGTCAGGCACAATATAAAGGCCCTCGCGAGCGCGCTGGCGAACTGACGCCGGCCGTCCTCCCGCCTCACCCGGACGACGCTTTGTCTCGACTCGTGGGGCACCGCTGCATTTTGGCCCCTCGACGCCTGCGCATGGTGCGCGGTCGGACGACCGGGGTCGCCGTTTGGAGCTGCCGATGTCCGATTCCCCGACCGCCACTGACAAGATTCCCGTCACCGTGCTGACCGGCTATCTCGGCGCAGGCAAGACCACGCTGCTCAATCGCATTCTGTCGGAGCACCACGGCAAGCGCTATGCGGTGATCGTCAACGAGTTCGGCGAAATCGGCATCGACAATGATCTCATCATCGGCGCCGACGAAGAAGTGTTCGAAATGAACAACGGCTGCATCTGCTGCACCGTGCGCGGCGATCTGGTGCGCATTCTCGGCGGCCTGATGAAGCGCAAGGGCAAATTCGACGCGATCATCGTCGAGACCACCGGGCTCGCCGATCCCGCGCCCGTCGCGCAGACCTTCT
>JBEBWH010000066.1:0-11636 GCA_040392305.1 Bradyrhizobium sp.
ATATCCGCGAAGTGGCGGTGACGCGGGCCGCCCGCAGCATCACCAAGGCGGAAATCGAGGACGCGATCCGCCGCGTGCTGGAACGCCGCAACGGCTTCGGCCACGCGGACGCCATCTCGCTGCGCTTCGACCGCGACATCGCCACCATCGACCTCGACGCCTCGAATACCGGCGCGCTCCAAGCGAACGCGCTCCGCTTCGATCCACGCAGCAGCCGCTTCGACGTCGTGTTCGAAATCGCCAACGCGAGCGGCAACGCACCCACCCGCCTGCGCTTCACCGGCATCGCCGTCGAAACGACCGAGGCGGCCGTGCTGACCCGCGACGTCGAGCGCGGCGACCTGATCAAGGCGTCCGACATCGCGATCGAGCGCCGTCCGCGCGCCGAACTCGGCAAGGATGCGCTGAGCCGGACGCAGACGGTCGGCATGCAGGCGCGGCGCGCGATGCGCGCAGGGCAGCCGCTGCGCGCTGCCGATCTCGGCAAGCCCGATCTGGTCTTGCGCGGTGCCAGCGTCACGCTCGTCTACGAGACCGCCGGCCTCTATCTCACTATTCGCGGCAAGGCGCTCGACAACGGCGCCGAGGGCGACACCATCAGCGTTATCAACCTGCAGTCGAAGCGCGAAGTGACCGGCACCGTGACCGCTAGCGGGATCGTGACCCTTTCGCCGCCCCCGCCGCGCGACTTCGCCGTCGCCCGTCCGCAGCGCACCGCTCTTCTCACCGCCGAGTAACCGCCATGTCCCTCGCCTCCTCCGTTTCCTTCCGTCGCTCCGCCCTGTTCGGGATTCTCGCCACCGTCGGTTTTGCGACAGGCGGCTGCTCGTCGATCGACCGGCTGGCGAATATCGGCGAACGTCCCGCACTCTCGGCGATCGAGAACCCGACCGCGCAGCCGGGCTACAAGCCGGTGCAGATGCCGATGCCGGCGCCGATCGTCGCCTCGTACAGCCCGAACTCGCTGTGGCGCAACGGCTCGCGCGCGTTCTTCAAGGACCAGCGCGCGCACCAGATCGGCGATATTCTCACGGTGACGGTCAACTTCACCGACCGCGCCAACATCGCCAATCAGACCCAGCGCAGCCGCAGCAACAAGGAAGATTCCTCGCTCAACGACTTCATCGGCAGCAAGCTTTTGACCGGCAATGCCGCCGCCGTGCTGCCCGGCAGCATCATCGACGCCGACTCGAGCACATCGAGCGACGGCAAGGGGTCGGTGCAGCGGCAGGAGGCCCTCAAGACGACGGTTGCCGCCGTGGTGACGCAGGTGCTGCCGAACGGCAACCTCGTGGTCGAGGGCAAGCAGGAAGTGCGCGTCAATTTCGAGGTGCGCGAACTGATCGTCGCCGGCATCGTGCGGCCGGAGGACATCCAGAGCGACAATACCATCGATTCCAGCAAGATCGCCCAGGCCCGCATCGCCTATGGCGGCCGCGGCCAGATCAGCGACGTGCAGCAGCCGCGCTACGGCCAGCAGGTGCTCGACATCCTGCTGCCGTTCTGAGCGAGACGATCCCGATCACGACGGCGGCGCCATCGACGTCCGCCGACCCCAGCTCCCACACCTGAACGCGAACCTAGGCGCGTGAGGGTGTCTACGACGCAGCCTCCGGTAGCTCCCCTGCCGGAGGCTGCTCGCCATTCAGCGGCGAGCGCCGCATCGGCTACTCGTCGCGATAGACCTTCTCGCGCCGCTCGTGCCGCTCCTGCGCCTCGACCGACAGCGTCGCAATCGGGCGCGCCTCAAGCCGCTTCAACGAAATCGGCTCGCCGGTCTCTTCGCAGTAACCGTAGGTGTTGTCCTCGATCCGCTGCAACGCCGCGTCGATCTTGGAGATCAGCTTGCGCTGACGATCGCGTGCCCGCAATTCGATCGCACGATCCGTTTCCGAGGAAGCGCGATCAGCCAGGTCAGGGAGGTTGACGTTTTCTTCCTGAAGCTGTTGCAGCGTCAGCTTCGCTTCGCGAAGGATCTCGTCCTTCCAGGCCAGCAGCTTGGCGCGGAAATACTCGCGCTGCCGCTCATTCATAAACGGCTCTTTTTCGGAGGGCCGGTAGTTCTTCAACTTTTCCAAGGCCGTACCATGTGCTCGAAGTGAGGGCCGGCAGTTCCGGCCGCGCGGGAGCTTATATAGCCTGCGTCCATGACAGACAACACATGCGCCCGGCGCAGCAGCCGTCAGCGCGGCGGAACCTTAAGTCCCGCGAACGAGGACCGGCGTCAGATCCACGCTATCGCTTTATCGCCTTGTTTTGATGCGCTTTTTAAAGAATCCGCAAATCGCAGCGGGCAGTTGCGGAACGCCGCTATCCACAGCGGCGTCCGTCACACGGAATTCAAGCGTACCGTTATCGTGCCGATCCGGCTTGCATGCGCGGTCAGATGCGCGCGGCCTTTGCGAGTTCCACCTCGACCCGCAACTCGATCTCGGCCAGAACCGCATCGAGTCCCGCCTCGCCCGACGACGATTTGAGGTCGTTGGCGGCCAGCCGCAATCGCGACATAGTGGCGTTGTCGAGCGAGCCGGACAGCAAACCGATCTTGAGTTCGTCGAGCACATCGAGCGCGGTGCGGCCGCGCGCGACCGACCGACGGCGTCGCTCGGCGGGATCGTTGTTGACTCCCTGCATCGCCAGCAGCGCATCGATGCCGCCCGCCGCGCGGGGGGCCGCAGTCGCGCGATTTTCCGAAGCGGCCGCAGCCTCGCCCGGCAGGGCGAAGGTGTTCGCCCCACTGCGTCGGGCGCCGTTGGAGTTCGAACTGGTGACGACGCCATTGGAGCCGTAGATTCGCATGGTCGCCTCTTGCCGATCTGGCTGCATCAGCCGCGGCCACACTGCCCCCTTATGGTTAACGAGGCGTAAACCACCCGGCAGTTTCTGCCGCATCCCGGCAAGGAAGGCACTGTCAGGACGCTGCCGCCCAGCCGTCCACCGGACTTACATATCAAGCAATTTCAGTATGTTATGCATAAATCACGCATCTGGCACGAAGCTCGCATGGTTAATGGTGGCTCAATGCGTGTGGGAGCGCGGATCGAGCCGGCCGATCGTACCGACCTCAGCGGGGAGCAGAGGATGTCCAGTTTCACAGCGCGCAGGCGGCGGGCCTTTGCCCGAATATGCCGAACGGCAGGCGTCGTCCTTGCCGCGCTGGCGCTCGCCGGCACGGCCGCACAGGCCACGTCGCGCATCAAGGACCTCGCCAATGTCGAGGGCGTGCGCCAGAATCAGTTGATCGGCTACGGTCTCGTCGTCGGCCTCAACGGCACCGGCGACACGCTCAACAACATCCCTTTCACCAAGCAGTCGCTGCAGGCGATGCTTGAACGAATGGGCGTCAACATCCGCGGCGCCACGATCCGCACCGGCAACGTCGCCGCCGTGATGGTGACCGGCAACCTGCCCGCGTTCGGCACGCAAGGAACGCGGATGGACGTGACCGTGTCGGCGCTCGGCGACGCCAAGAGCCTGCAAGGCGGCACGCTATTGGTGACGCCGCTGCTCGGCGCCGACGGCAATGTCTACGCGGTGGCGCAAGGTTCGCTCGCCATCGGCGGCTTCCAGGCCGAAGGCGCGGCCGCCAGCGTCACCAAGGGCGTGCCGACCGTCGGCCGCATCGCCAACGGCGCGATCATCGAGCGCGAGATCGATTTTGCACTCAACCGTCTGCCGAATGTTCGCCTCGCGCTGCGCAACGCCGATTTCACCACCGCCAAACGCATCGCCGCCGCGGTGAACGACTATCTCGGCACCAAGACGGCCGAGCCAATCGATCCTTCGACCGTGCAGCTGACGGTGCCGAAGGAGTTCAAGGGCAACGTCGTCGCGCTCCTGACCGAAATCGAGCAATTGCAGGTCGAGCCGGACCTCGCCGCCAAGATCGTCATCGACGAACGCTCCGGCATCATCGTCATGGGTCGCGACGTGCGCGTCTCCACAGTCGCGGTGGCGCAAGGCAACCTGACCGTGACGATTTCCGAAAGCCCGCAGGTCAGCCAGCCCAACCCTCTCGCGCGCGGTCAGACGGTGGTGACGCCCAATACGCGCGTCGGCGTGCAGGAGGACGGCAAGAAACTCGCCGTCGTCAAGAACGGCGTGTCGCTGCAGCAACTGGTCGACGGCCTCAACAGCCTCGGCATCGGACCACGCGATCTCATCGGCATCCTGCAGGCCATCAAGGCTGCGGGCGCCATCGAAGCCGACATCGAGGTGATGTGATGATTCCCGCCGCTATCGGACTGGCCGCCGGCGCTGCCGGCTCAGTGATCTCCGCACTTACGCGCAAAGCCGACCCGCAGCTCGAGGCCGCGCTCGCGAAGGTCTCGCCGCAGGCGCAGACGAAAGCGCGCAGCACCGCGCAGGACTTCGAGGCGATGTTCCTCAACACGATGTTCGCGCAGATGACCACCGGTTTAAAAGGCGACGGGCCGTTCGGCGATACACAGGCGACCGGCGTCTGGCGTTCGATGCTGACCGACGAATATTCAAAGTCGTTCGCGAAGTCCGGCGGCGTCGGCATCTCCGACGAAGTGTTCCGCACCCTCATTCTGCAGCAGGCCGGCAACGCCGGCTGATCGATCCGACTGCGCCCGGAGACCCGCATGCAACAGTTTCACCCTCACGCATCAGCCGCGGGCATACCCGCACCCGCCGCGACCATCGTCGATCCGGACAGACTGGCCGAGAGTCTCGTCGAAACCATGACCGCTTTGCTCGGCATCGTCGAGCAGGAAACCGAGCTGATCCGCGCCGGCAAGGTGCATGAAGCCTCGATGCTGACGCAGCACAAGTCCGACCTGTCGCAGCGCTACATGCAGGCGATCGAGCATCTCAAGCGCAACGAAGAAATGCTGCGGCAGTCATCGCCGGATCTGCTGTCGGCGCTGCGCCATCATCACGACGCCTTTCGCGCCATGCTGCAGGTCAACCTGACCGTCCTTGCGACCGCGCATGCGGTGTCGGAAGGCATCGTCCGCGGCGTCAACGGCGAAATGCAGCGCAGAAGCGCACCGCAGACCTACACCGCCTACGGCCAGCACTCCGCGCCCAGCACGCGGCAGACGGCGCCGCTGGCGGTGAGCCGCGTGCTGTGATCGCTGCCGAAGCCGACAATACGATTCAAATCGCTTCGGATTTAGCGACTGAACATTGAGCATGTTCGTTGAGGCAACGTTGACGGTTGCCTCCGCTCTCTTGATCCGCATCAAAGTTATGGTTTGACTTAGGGCAGCCTGGAGGCTGCCATGAGTTCGAGCTTCAGCGTCAATCCGGTGGGATTGCCCGTCGCTGCCGCGATCGTGCGGCCGGCATCGAGCGCCGCCGACGATGGCGTTGCCACGCAACTGCCGACCCGGCAGAGCGTGACGGCGGCCGACGCCAGCACATCCGCGCGGCTCAGCGGCCAGGGGGCAGGCGGCACGCTCGCCAATCAGGTGACGATCGATCGCGCGGCCGCCAGCGTGGTGTACCAGCTCGTCGATAAACGCACCAATATCGTGGTGAAGCAGTATCCCGAACAGGCCATCCTGCGGCGGCGCGCCTATTTCCGTACGCTCGATGCGATGCGCGACAATGCCGAGGTGCCGCGCATCGATCGCCGCGTATAGGGACGACCGGCACACGTTCTGATCAATAGCCCAGCGCAAGACCGTCCTTGCGATGGTCGGAGGCCCCGAACAGAACGCCGCGCTGGTGATCGATCTGGATCGCCTGACAACCGCCAATCGCCCGCTCCGCCCAGCGCGCATCGTGACCGCGTGCCGCCAGATCGTCCTTGACGGCGGAGGAGATCGTCGGTTCGAGCGAGAGCACGCCATCGAACGCAAAGCTGCGCGGCTGTTCGGAGGCGGCCTGAATGTCGAACCCGAGATCGAGCACGTTGGAGACGAAGTCGGCATGACCCGTGGCCTGATAGTGCCCGCCCATCACGCCGAACGGCATCACCGCGCGGCCGTCCCGCATCAACATGCCGGGAATGATGGTGTGCATCGGCCGCTTGCGCGATCCGAGCGAGTTCGGATGTCCCGGCCTGGCGCGGAAGCTCCAGCCGCGATTGTGCAGCAGAATGCCCGACTTCGGCGCATAGATGCCGCTGCCGAAGGGAAAGAACAGCGAGTTGATCAACGACACCGCATTGAGGTCGCGGTCGACCACCGTGACATAGACGGTGTCGCGATGCTCGATATCGTCCCAATGATCGGGCGGCGAGGCGCGCTCCATGCTGATCTTCGCGGCGATCGCATCGATATAGCCGTCGGCGAGGAACGAGGCCGGATCCACGGCATTGCTCGCGGGGTCGCAGAAATAGGCATCGCGCGCGCGATAGGCCGCCTTGGTCGCCTCCGCCAGCACATGGATACGGTCGGCCGGCGTCAGCTTTGATATCTCGAAGCGCTCAAGCACGCGCAGGATCATCAGCGCGGCGAGGCCCTGCCCGTTGGGCGGACACTCCGCCACATCGTAGCCGCGATAGGGCGCCGCGATCGGCGTCACATAGTCCGATGTCTGAGCGGCAAAATCATCCTCGGTATGCGCACCGCCAAGACCGCGCAGCACCGCCACCATTTCGGCCGCGATCTCACCCGAATAGAACGCCTCCCGCCCCATGCGGGCAATCTCGCGCAGCGTGCGGCCGAGCGCCGGCTGCGCGCGCCGGTCGCCGATCTGCGGTGCGTCGCCGCCCGGCAGATAATGCGCCTTGGCGTCCGGGTTCGATGCGATGCGATCGGTGAATTTCGACCAGTCGGAAGCGACCCGCGGCGTGATGCGGAAACCCTGCTCGGCGGCCTCGATCGCGGGCCGAAAGATTTCGTCCAGCGATTTCGATCCGTGATCCGCGACCAGCCGGCACCAGGCATCGATCGCCCCCGGCACCGTCACGGCTTCAGGCGAGGTCGGCGGAATGTCGCGTCCGGGACCATCGGCATATTTGCCCGCATCGGTCGCGGCCGGCGTGCGGCCCGAACCGTTCAGCGCGATCGGCGCGCCGGCGCGGGGTGCGTATAGCGCGAAGCAGTCGCCGCCGATTCCGGTCATCTGCGGCTCGACCACGCCTTGCAGCGCCACCGCGGCGATGGCCGCATCGATGGCATTGCCACCCGCCTTCAACATCTCGACCGCCGCAAGCGTCGCCTGCGGATGCGATGTTGCCGCCATGCCGTTCTCGGCGACGGCCACCGAACGTCCCGTCACAAAAAAGTCGCGCATTCCACCCTCGCCCATCGGCCTCTTCGTGCCGTGTTGTTACTGGCGCAGCATCTGCGATCGCCGCATGCATTTCCAGTACCAGATCTGCATGGCGGCCTCTTGCGAATATCCGGTTCGGCGCATCGCTGTCAGGCGACCACGCCGATGATGCATGAACAGGCGGATCGGGCGCAAGCGCGGCCATGTTCAACGCAGCCGGATGTCGAGCCATCCCAGTCCGTTCACCGTGATGCGATCTCCCGCATCGACGATGACAGTCGTCGTCTCAGCCTCGACGATGGCAGGCCCCTCAATCGCATCGCCCGGCTTCAGTCCGTCGAGCGCATAGACCGGCACATCCATCCCGCGGCCGAAAAAGGCCGGCCGCATCACGCGCGGCCTGGGCGCGCCCGCCCGGTCGTGGCGCTCATCCGCCTGCGCCATCCGGGGAACGTCTCCGACCGCCGCAACGCGGGCATTGACGAACACGACCTCCTGACCGGGCGAGGCGTAAGTATAGAGCTGCTCATGACGGCGGTGGAACGCCGCCTCGATGCGCTCCATCAGGCCCGGCGCCTGCCAATCAAGCGCATCAAGCGGCACGTCGATCTCAAAAATCTGCTCGCCATAGCGAAGCTCCGCCGACCGCTCCAATCTCACTGCGCCGTCGAACCATGCCTGCAGCCGCTCCATCGCCTGTTTGCCGATAGCGGCAAACAGCGCGCGCACCTCGTCGTCATCGAGCCGCCTGCCCGCATTGAGACAGGTGCGGCTGACCTCATAGCGCAGATGGCTCGCCAGCATGCCCCATGCCGACAGCACCGACGCCACCGTGGGCACGATGATGCGGGAGATATCCAGCTCTCGTGCAATCTCCACGGCATGCAGCCCTGCCGCGCCGCCAAAGCTCAGCATTGCGAAGCGGCGCGGATCGACGCCGCGACGCAACGTCATCAGCCGGATGCCGTCCGCCATCTTGATGTTGACCAGCCGGAAGATGCCCGCCGCCGCCTCGATGCGCCCAAGGCCAAGCCGGTCCGCGAGACGACCCACCGCCGCCTCCGCCGCCGCGCGATCGAGCGGCCTCTTCCCGCCAAGAAACGCATCCGCGTCGAGATAGCCCAGCACGACATTGGCGTCGGTCACGGTCGCGGCCTCGCCGCCGTTGCCATAACAGGCGGGGCCGGGCACCGAGCCCGCGCTTTCGGGGCCGACGTCGAATCGTCCCCCGCTATCGACGCGCGCAATCGATCCGCCGCCCGCCGCGATGCTGGCGATATCGAGACTGCGCAGCGCAATGCGCTGCCCCGCGAGCCGCCCATCGGCCGAGAGCGACGCGCGTCCGTCTGCGATCAGCGAGATATCCGTGCTGGTGCCGCCCATGTCGAACGGAATGAGATCGGCAAGACCAAGCAGTTCGGCGCAGCGCAGGCTGCCCGATACGCCGCCCGCCGGCCCCGACAGCACGGTGCCCGCCGCAAGCCGCGCCGCTTCCTCGACCGGCGCGATGCCGCCATGCGACAACACGATGAACAGCCCGCCGGAGAACCCCGCCTCGGCGAGTCGCCGCTCCAGCCGCGTCAGATAGCGATGCACCGCAGGCCCGACATAGGCGTTCACCACGGTGGTCGAAACGCGCTCATATTCCTTGATCTGCGGCAGCACATCGCTCGACCGCGCAACATAAAGCTCCGGCAGTTCGCGCCTAAGCCGCTCGACCGTGGCGATCTCATGCGCCGGATTGCGATAGGCATGAAGATAGCAGACCGCGACCGACGTCACCTCGCTTCGCCGGATCGCGTCGATCGCCGCGCCAAGCGATGCATGATCCAGCGGCGTCAGCACCGAGCCATCCGATCGAAGCCGTTCGCGGATCCCGAAACGACGCTCGCGCGGCACCAGCGGCTCCGGCGGCGCGCAGCGCAGATTGTAGCGCTCGTCCTTGAGGCCCTCGCGCATCTCCAGAACGTCGCGGTGACCCTGCGTCGTCAGCAGCGCGACCTTGGCTCCCTTACGCTCCAGCAACGCATTGGTCGCAACGGTCGTGCCATGAACGATGCGATGCGCCGCCGCCAGCATCGATGCGCGCTCCATGCCGAGGCGTCGAGCGAGCTCATCGAGGCCCGCCATGACGCCGACCGACTGATCGTCCGGCGTCGATGGGGATTTCGCCAACACGGTGCGCCCCTGCGCATCGATCGCGACAAGGTCGGTGAAGGTGCCGCCGATGTCGATGCCGATCGTCAACATCCGCGCGGCTCTCCCTCACTTACGCTGTCGTCCGCCAGCAGCCCCTGAACGCGATCGCGTGCGACTGCTTCCGGCGCGCGCTTGTCGCGCAGCCCCCAGCCGCCGCCACCGCTGGACTGAACATCGAGCACATCGCCCGGATGAATCGCGATCGCCGCTTCCTTGGTTCGCAGCTCGCGCGGCGGCCGCCCTTCCGACAAGAGCCGATAGAGATGCGGCGCGCCATCCTCGCCACCCAGCAGGCCGGGGGCGCAATGGCGTACGCCTTCGCCGGCGGTGTTGCCAAGCGACACGATTTCCGTTTCGAACACCAGTTCGAGATCGACGCCGAGGCCGCCGCGATACTGCCCCGCGCCGCCGGAGCCCGCGCGAAACTCATGGTGACGGAAGCGCAGCGGGAAGCGCGCCTCATCGACTTCGATACTGCCGAACTTGATGCCGCCGACCGTGTGCCACTCGCCGATCGACGACCAGCCATCGCCCGCCGACGACGCGCCGCCGCCGGGCCGCGCCTGAAACATGTGCCAGATGAACCTGCGTCCGGTCTTCGGATTTTCGCCATGAACGGCAATGCGAAAACGCCGGCTCCAGCCCGCCATCGCCCGCTCCGGACAGCACGCCGCCATTGCCTTGACGATGGCTTCGACGATTTCGTTCGAGGGATGGCTGGTGCACAGCGTCACCGGCCGCCCTTCATCGGCCCAAACGATCGTGCCTTGCCTTGCGACGATACGCAGCGGACGCAGCGCGCCGGAATTCTTCGGAATGTCGGGATCGATGAGATAAGCGAACGCCATCACGACGGCGGCTTGCAGATTGGGATAGGATGAATTGACGAAGCTCGTGGTCTGCGGATCCGACTCCGACAGATCGATCTCGATATCGCTGCCCTGCTTCGTCACTTTAGCTGCGATGCGAATATCCCGGCGGTCGCGCCCGTCATCATCGAGAAACGCCTCGCCGTAAAAGACGCCGTCCTTCCAGGCGGCGATCACCGCGCGGGTCTGGCGTTCGGCGGCATCGAGAATGCATTCAATCGCCGCATCCACCGTCGCTCCGCCGAACTCCTCGAACAATCGCAATAGTCGGCGCTCGCCGATATGAGCAGCGCCGACCATCGCCGACAGGTCGCCGCGAAAATCGCGCGCATTGCGCACATTGAGCGCCAGCAGATCGAGCAGGTCATCACGCAGGCGGCCCGCTTCGTAGAGACGGATCGGCGGCACGCGCAGACCTTCCTGCCAGATTTCGGTCGCGGCCGGATTGTAGCCGCCATGCGTGGCGCCGCCGATATCGCTCTGATGCGCGCGGATGATGACCCACAGCTTGCGGCGCTCGCCATCGAACACCGGCACGAACACGGTGAGATCAGGCAGGTGGCTGCCGCCATGATACGGGTCGTTGAGCAAAAACACATCGCCCGGCTTCACATCATCGAAGCGGTGTTCGATCGCGCGCGCCGCCCACGGCAATGCGCCGACATGCACGGGGATATGATCGGCCTGCGCGATCAGCCGCGCATCGGTGTCGCAGATGGCGATGGAAAAATCGCGGCTCGAATTGAGGATCTGCGAATAGGTCGTACGCAGCATCGCTTCGCCGACCTCCGCGACGATCGAACTCAGCCGGTGCTGCACCACGGATTGGGTGATCGGGTCGATGGTCGTCGGCATCGCAGGGCCTGTTTTCCGGCGCCGCGGGCATGTGGCAATCCCGCAGCAAAATTGGGGCGCATCAAGGCAGCCACAAAACGTATCCTCAAGCGGCGGCGACGTCGGCCAGCGCGTCCGAAATCGCCTCGACGATCGTCGCGACGTCGTCGTCGGTCATCGGTGTCGACAGCGCCATCAGCCCGTTGCCGGGAGCGAGCACGCCGCGATTAAGCAGGCTGCGGCTGAACGCCGTTTGCCGTTCGGTTTGCTCCGGTGTGAGGCAGGCCGAGCGATAGTCGCGCACGCGCCGCTCAGTGAAATGGATTTTCAGGAGCGAGCCGAGCCCGACCGCGCCGCCGGGCACGCCATGACGCCGGAAGGCATCGTTGATTCCCTCGCGCAACCGCGCGCCGATCGCATCGAGCCGTGCGAAGGCGGCGTCATCGAGCAACTGCATCGCCGCGAGCCCTGCGCGCATCGTCACCGGGTTGGCGGAGAACGTGCCGCCATGCGGCAGCGCGGGCTTGCCGTCGCGCGGATCGA
>JBEBWH010000067.1:0-11593 GCA_040392305.1 Bradyrhizobium sp.
CTGGACCGCGCCAAGCAGCTCGCCGCAAGGCAGTTCGGCCCGCAGGCGACCGTCGATCAGACGCAGGCGACCTATGACCAGGCCAATGCAGGCATCGCCAAAACCGAGGCGATCATTTCGCAGAAGCTGGTGCGCGCGCCGTTCGACGGCGTGCTCGGCGTGCGTCACGTCGAAGTCGGCCAGTTCCTCACCGCCGGCTCGCAGATCGTGACGCTGACCGATCTGTCGCGGCTGTTCGCCAACTTCACCGTGACGGAAAAGGATTCCGGCACGCTCGCCGTCGGCCAGACCGTGCGCGTCGTCGTCGACGCCTATCCGGGCCGCACCTTCGAGGGCAAGATCACGACGATCGAGCCGCAGATCCTGACCGATACCCGCAACATCCGCGTGCAGGCCACGATCGGCAACCCGGACCAGATCCTCAAGCCCGGCATGTTCACGACGACAACCGTGGTGTTGCCGGACAAGCCCGCGGTGGTGACGGTGCCGGAGACGGCGGTGGATTACACGCTCTATGGCGACAGCGTGTATCTCATCAAGGAAAAGAAGGAAGACGACGGCAAGACCTCGCTGACGGCGGAACGCTCCTTTGTCGAGACCGGCGACCGCATCGAGGGGCGCGCCGTGATCCGGCGCGGCGTCAGTGCCGGCGACCGCGTCGTCGCGGTGGGACAACTCAAGCTGCAGTCGGGCGCGGCGGTCGCGATCTCGACCGATCCGCTGCCGCCGATTCCGGCCAAGCCGCCGCTCAACTGAGCGAGCACGGAGCGTTCATCCATGGCATTCACCGACATTTTCATCAAACGCCCCGTGCTGTCGGTGGTGGTCAGCGCGCTGATCCTGTTGCTCGGGCTGCGCGCCGCGGTCGATCTGCCGATCCGCCAGTATCCGAAGCTGTCGAACACGGTGATCAACGTGACGACGGTCTATCCGGGCGCATCGCCCGACCTGATGCAGGGCTTCATCACCACGCCGATCGAGCAGGCGGTGGCGTCCGCCGAAGGCGTGGATTACATCAAGTCGTCCTCGGTGCAGGGCACCAGCAAGATCCAGGTTTTCGTCAAGCTCAACGTCGATCCCAACCAGGCGCTGACCGAGGTGATGTCCAAGGTCAACTCGGTGCGCTACCTCATTCCGCGCGAGGCCAACGACCCGGTCATTCTGAAATCTACCGGTGAAACCACCGCGGTGATGTATATCGGTTTCTCCAGCGAGGAACTGTCGGGCTCGGCGATCTCCGATTACCTGACGCGCGTGGTGCAGCCGATCTTCTCCACCGTCGACGGCGTCGCCTCCGCCGATATTCTCGGCGGCCAGACCTTCGCGATGCGCATCTGGCTCGATCCGGTGCGGATGGCGGGACGCGGCGTTTCCTCCGATGAAGTGGTGGCGGCGATCCAGGCCAACAACTTCCAGGCCGCCGCCGGTCAGGCCAAGGGCTACTACATTGTTTCCAACGTCTCGACCAACACCGACCTTCAGGACGTCAACCAGTTCAAGCGGATGATCGTCAAGTCGAAGGACGGCGGCTTCGTGCGCATGGAGGACATCGCGCAGGTCGAACTGGCGGCGCAAAGCAGCGACGCCAGCGTCGCCTTCAGCGGCGAGTCGGCGATTTTCATCGGCATTCAGGCGACGCCGCAGGGCAACCCGCTCAACATCGTCAAGGGCGTGCGGGCGCTGTTTCCCGAGATCGAGCGCAACCTGCCGCCGTCGATGAAGATGAAAGTCGCCTTCGACTCCACCAAGTTCATCCAGTCGTCGATCGACGAGGTGGTGAAGACGCTGGGCGAGGCGGTCATCATCGTGATCGTGGTGATCTTCCTGTTCCTGGCGTCGCTGCGTTCGGTCATCATCCCGGTGGTGACGATCCCGCTGTCGCTGATCGGCGTGTGCAGTCTCATGCTGGCGGCCGGTTTCAGCATCAACCTGCTGACGCTGCTGGCGATGGTGCTGGCCATCGGGCTTGTCGTCGACGACGCCATCGTGGTGGTGGAAAACATCCACCGCCATCTGGAGGAAGGGCTGCCGCCGGTGCAGGCGTCGCTCAAGGGCGCGCGCGAAATCGTCGGTCCGGTGATTTCCATGACCATCACGCTGGCGGCGGTGTATGCGCCGATCGGCTTCCTCGGCGGTCTCACCGGCGCGCTGTTCCGCGAATTCGCCTTCACGCTGGCGGGCGCGGTGATCGTCTCCGGCGTCATCGCGCTGACGCTCTCGCCGATGATGTGTTCGACGCTGCTCAAGAGCGCGGACGAGGGCTGGTTCGCGCGCAAGGTCAACCATGTGTTCGGCGCGGTGACGAATGGCTACGGCCGCATGCTCGACCGCTCGCTCGATTACCGTCCGGTCACGGCGCTGTTCGCGGTGACGATCCTCGGCCTCGTCGGCTTCATGTATATGAACACCTCGAAGGAGCTGGCGCCGGAAGAGGATCAGGGCATCGTCTTCGCCGTCACCAAGGCGCCGAAATACGCCAATATCGACTACGCCAATTTCTACAGCGCCAAGGCCGATGCGGCGTTCGCGAAGTTTCCCGAGACCGATCTGCGCTTCATCATCAACGGCATTGACGGCGTCAACAACGGCATCGCCGGCATGCTGCTGAAGCCATGGGACGAGCGGGAGCGCTCGTCGATCACGCTCAAGCCGCTGGTGCAGAACGAACTGAGCAAGATCGAGGGCGTCAACGCCTTCGCCTTCAACCTGCCGCCGCTGCCGGGCAACCCCGGCGGTCTGCCGGTGCAAATGGTGATCTATTCCACCACCAGCTTCCAGACCGTCTATGAGGAGATGAACAAGATCAAGGAGGCCGCGCGCCAGAGCGGCCTGTTCATCGCAGTGGACAGCGACCTCGATTTCAACCAGCCGGTGGTGCGGGTGAAGATCGACCGCTCCAAGGCAAGCGATCTCGGCATCACCATGCGCCAGATCGGCGGCACGCTGGCGTCGCTGCTTGGCGGCAACTACGTCAACCGCTTCAATCTGGAAGGGCGCTCGTATCAGGTCATTCCGCAGGTGCCGCGCGCCCAGCGCATCTCGCCGGAGGCGCTCGCGGGCTACTACGTCTCGACGCCGAGCGGATTGCAGGTGCCGCTGGCGACCGTGGTGTCGATCGAAACCGGCACCGATCCCAATGCGCTGACGCACTATAACCAGCTCAACTCCGCGACCTTCCAGGCGGTGCCGATGCCGGGCGTCACCATCGGGTCCGCGGTCGATTTCCTTGAAAAGACCGCAAAGAATCTGCCGTCGGGCTTCAGCCACGCCTATCTCGCCGACTCCCGGCAGTATGTCACCGAGGGCAACCAGCTCGCCATTGCGTTCGGCTTCGCGCTGATCATCATTTTCCTGGTGCTGGCGGCGCAGTTCGAAAGCCTGCGCGACCCGCTGGTGATCCTCATCAGTGTGCCGATGGCGATTTCGGGCGCGCTCATTCCGCTGTTCTTCGGCGCTGCGACGATCAACATCTATACGCAGGTCGGCCTGCTGACGCTGATCGGCCTGATCAGCAAACACGGCATCCTGATGGTCGAGTTCGCCAACGAACTTCAGCTCAACGAGAAGCTCGACCGCCGTGCGGCGATCGAGAAGGCGGCGCGGGTGCGGCTGCGGCCGATCCTGATGACCACCGCGGCGATGGTGGCGGGTCTGCTGCCGCTGCTCACCGCGAGCGGCGCCGGCGCGGCGAGCCGTTTCTCGATCGGCCTCGTCGTGGTGTCGGGCATGCTGATCGGCACGCTGTTCACGCTGTTCGTGCTGCCGGCGGTGTATTGCGCCATCGCCACCGACCACAAGGCGGCCTCCAGCTCGCAGCGCAGCCGGCAGATCGCAGAGTTCGAGGCCGGGCGCAGCCCGGCGTAACGGACCGGCGGCGCGTCAGGCCTGGCGCGCCGCCGTCGTCAGCCAATCCCGAAAGGCAGCGAGCTTCGGCGGATCGGGCCGCGTCGCCGGCGACACCAGATAGTAGCCCGCGTCCGAGGGCAACTTGATCGCGAACGGCACCACCAGCCGGCCGTTCGCGATATCGGCGGCGACATAGGCGGTGCGGCCGATGGCGACGCCAAGGCCGTCGATCGCCGCCTGAATCGTGATCAGCGTCAGGTCGAAGCTCAGCGCGGGCGCGTCGAGCAATGTCAGCGGCAGCTCGGCCGCGGTGAGCCATTGCCGCCAGTCGTCGCCGGTCGCGCCGCTGGTATAGAGCAGCGTGTGCCCGGCGAGATCCTCGGGGCGCCGCAGCGGTCGCGGCCCATTGAGCAGCGCCGGACTGCATACCGGAAATACTTCGTCGGCCATCAGCCAGTCCGCCCGCAGGCCGGGCCATTGACCGCGGCCGTAGCGGATCGCGGCGTCGACCTCGTCGCGGTTGAAATCGACCAGTGCGGTCGAGCTGGCGATATGCACGTCGATGCCGGCATGCGTTGCCTGGAAATCCGCAAGCTTCGGCAGCAGCCATTTCGAGGCGAATGAGGCGAGCGTGCTCACCGTGAGGATGCGCGTGCTGTTGCGGCGCATCAGGCGGTCGGTGGCGAGCCGCAGATCCTGAAACGCCGCGCGCACGCCGGGCAGGTAGTCGCGCCCCTGCGGCGTCAGCGCCAGCGTCCGGTTCTGCCGGACGAACAGGCGCAGCCCCAGCTCCTGTTCGAGGCGGCGAATCTGATGGCTGATCGCCGTCTGCGTCACGTTCAGTTCGGCGGCGGCGGCGGTGAAGCTCAAATGGCGCGCGGCGGCCTCGAAGGCGCGCAGGCCGTTGAGGGAGGGCAGGCGGGAGGCCATCGCACGTTCCCGATACATGACAATATCTCATATTACGGAAGATAAAGTGTCGTTTGTCAATGCACCGCTGCGCGCGGATATTTCGTGTTTGATAAGCAAACCATGGAGCGTCCGATGACAGCTTGCGCGTCGAGTACACTGACAAAAAATCATGACACTGCGAGCGCCGCCGGAATTCTCGAGACGCTGCGGATCTGGCGTACGCGCGCGGCCCAGCGCCGCGAACTGGCCCATTTCACCGAGCGCGACCTGCACGATGTCGGCCTGGCCTGGGACGATGTCGCGCTCGAAATCCAGAAGCCGTTCTGGCGGCCATGACCGCGTTCATGCCTGCGGCATGGCGGGTGGGGTGTGCTATCCTGCAATGGGGCGACCCTCGCCGGCCGGCTGACGGTCCCCGCCTGCCGGCGGGTTGTGGATTGTCGATCCGCTTCGTCCGGCTGGACGACCTGCCGGCGTTGCAGCGTTATTTCCAGTCGCTGTCGCAGCGCTCGCGCTCGGATCGGCTGCTGGGCGCGGCGAGCGGACTGTCGCGCTCCGAACTGGCGATCATCGCCCGCAGCGGCGTCGACGGCCGCTTCGCCTGCATCGTCGAAGTGGCGTTGGCGGATGGTCCCGTCATCGTCGGCGAGATGCGCTATGCGATGACATCGGCCGGGATCGAGTTCGGCCTGTCGGTGCATGACAACTGGCAGCGGCGCGGCATCGCCACGGCGATGATCGCCGAGTTGCAGTGCCGCGCCGCCGTGCTCGATTCGGCGGCGCTGTTCGGCGATACCCGCAACGGTAACGCGGCGATGCTGGCGCTGGCACGCAAGCTCGGCTTCCGCTTCACCCGCACGCCGGGCGACTGGACGCTGACGCGCGTCGTCAGGGATGTCCGGCGTCCGATCGGCCGTGTGCGGCAGCCGGCGCGGGCTTCCGCGCCGCGACCGCG
Source organism: Bradyrhizobium sp. (assembly GCA_040392305.1). Lineage (GTDB taxonomy): Bacteria > Pseudomonadota > Alphaproteobacteria > Rhizobiales > Xanthobacteraceae > PRO6. The sequence continues at coordinate 5,714 of JBEBWH010000067.1, forward strand.
ATGCCGCCATTCTGAGCCCTCGCTCGCCTGTGCGGCCTCCGTGTGCTTTGGTGCGCGTTGAATGCATACAGGGAGGGTGACGCGCGATGCGGGGCGTTCTTGTCGATGCCAATGAAGAGTTCGAAGCGATCCTGCGCCGCCTGCGCCGGCCGGACGACGCCGTCGATGTCCATCGCGACCCGGACGTCGCGCCGGAGCAACTGCCGGACGTGCTGGGCGACGCCGCGATCGCGCTGATCGATCACACCTACCTGCCGACGGACATCGCGCGGCGCTGCCGCAACCTCAGGCATGTGGTGTTTCTCGGCACCGGCGCGCGCAGCTATATGAGCCCGGAAGAACTCGGCGAACTCGGCATCCAGGTTCACACCATCAGCGGTTACGGCGACGCCGCGGTCGCCGAATGCGCCATGGCGCTGATGTGGGAGGCGGCGCGCGGCATCGCGCGCATGGACCGGGCGGTGCGCGCCGGCGGCTGGCCACGGACCGAGGGCGTGCAGCTCACCGGCAAGACCATCGGGCTGATCGGCTTCGGCGGCATCGCGCGCGAGGTGGCGCGGATGGCGGCGGGCATCGGCATGACGGTGCTGGCATGGAATCGCACGCCGCGCAGCGGCGAGGGGGTGCGCTTCGTCGATCTGCCGGTGCTGCTGGCGGACAGCCATGTCGTGTCGATGCATCTCCTGCTCAACGACGAGACGCGCGGCTTTCTTTCCCGCGAGCGCATCGCGGCGATGCGGCCGGGGGCGATCTTCGTCAACACCGCGCGCGGGGCGTTGGTCGACGACGAGGCCTTGGTCGATGCGCTCGATGCCGGGCATCTGCGCCATGCCGGGCTCGACGTGTTCGCGGTCGAGCCGCTGCCGCCCGATCACCCCTTCACGCGAATGGAGAACGTGACGCTGGCGGCGCATTCGGCGTTCCGCACGCCGGAAGCGAGCGACAACCTGATCGCGGCCGCGCTCGATCATTGCCGCCGGATCGCTCGGGAGGGGCGCTGAGGCTTGGCCTAAAAGCTTCGCTTAGTGGATGGGCATAAGTTCGCGCCGTTGCGGGGCGTCGGCCGGCTGCTCGGCGGGAAGCTCGCAGCACGCCCGTTCGTCGCCCGCGCGGGTGCGGTTCAGGTGCCTGCGGAACGCCGCCAGTCGGCCGGGCGGCAACGGAACGCGGCCCAGCGCCTGCATGGTGGCGACGAGGCCCGCGAGCCAGCGATCAGGAACGCTGTTTCGACGATCCGATCCGGTCATGTCGCGCTCCCTGTTTCTGCGTGGGGACATTCAACGCGAATGTCCCGCCTTTGTTCCCTGGCGTCAGTCGCGCCGGCGGCCGCGCAGGTTCAGTTCTCCCTCGGGCGAGCGGATCGGGCGGCGTCGCGGAGCAGAACTTTCCCCGGAAAACGGCGATCGCGGTGCCGGAATCGTGAAATGCATGGCAGGACGCTGAATTTGTCCTACCCCCGCGCGCGCGGCGCGGATACAGAACACCGCATGAACGCAGTGCTGACCCACGATCTGGTGGATGACAATCGCGCGCGCGCCAATGTCGCGCGGCTTGCGGTGGCGCAGGCGCTGGCCGGCGCCAATGCCGCGGTGATCTATGCGACCGGCTCGATCGTCGGCGCGACGCTCGCCCCCAGCATGAAACTGGCGACGGTGCCGCTGTCGGCCTATGTCGTGGGACTTGCGGTTGCCACGCTGCCCGCCGGGATGATGGCGCGCGCCTATGGCCGCCGCGTCACCTTCGTCGTCGGCGCGGGCTTCGGCGCGCTGTGCGGGTTGTTGGCCGCGGCCGGCATCGTCTACGGCTCGTTCGCGCTGTTCTGTTTCGCGACGTTTCTCGGCGGCGTCTATGGCGCGGTGACGCAGACTTACCGCTTCGCCGCCGCCGACGGGGCGAGTCACGGCTTCCGCCCCAAGGCTGTGTCGTGGGTGATGGCGGGCGGCGTGTTCGCGGGCGTGCTCGGGCCGCAGCTCGTCGAATGGACGATGCATTACTTCCCGCCCTATCTGTTCGCGGTGAGTTTTCTCGCGCAGGCGGTTGTCGCGCTGGTGGCGATGGCGGTGCTTTCCACGGTCGATGCGCCCAAACCGACGGCGGTGGAGATTTCGGGCGGCCGTCCGATCGGCGTCATCGCGCGCCAGCCGCGTTTCATCGCCGCTGCGATCTGCGGCGTCGTCTCCTATGCGATGATGAATCTCGTCATGACCTCGGCGCCGCTCGCCATGAAGATGTGCGGCCTGTCGGTCAGCGATTCCAACTTCGGCATTCAGTGGCACGTCGTGGCGATGTACGGGCCGAGCTTCTTCACCGGCAGCCTCATCCTGCGCTTCGGCGCCAACAAGGTCGTTGCGCTCGGGCTGCTGCTGCTGGCGGCCGCCGCCGCGATCGGGCTTGCCGGCATCACCACGCTGCATTTCTGGGCGGCGCTGATCGCGCTCGGCCTCGGCTGGAATTTCGGTTTCGTCGGCGCGACCGCGCTGGTGCTGGAAACGCACCGGCCGGAGGAGCGCACCCGCGTGCAGTCGTTCAACGACTTTCTGGTGTTCGGAACGATGGCGATCAGTTCGTTCGGCTCGGGCCAGATCCTCGCCGATTTCGGCTGGGACATGGTGAATATCGTCGTGTTCCCGCCGGTGGCGATCGGCCTGCTGGTGCTGCTTTACGATGCCGCGACGCGGCGGCGGGCTGCGGCCGCCGCGCGGACCTGACGCGCTCTATGCCTCGTCGGCGACGCCGTTGCGCAGCAGCCCGATATTCTCCGCCTCGACCTCGACGACATCGCCGGGCTTGAGGAAGCGCGGCGGATCGAACCGCGCGCCCGCGCCGGTCGGCGTGCCAGTGACGATGACGTCGCCCGGCACCAGCGTCGTGAAGGTCGAGATGTAGTTGATGAGATAGCGGAAGCCGAACACCATCCGGCTGGTGCGGTCGTCCTGTCGCAACTCGCCATTGACGCGGCTGGTGAGGCGGATGTCGGCGATCTGCGCCTCGCCGGTGAAGGGCACCAGCCACGGCCCGAGGCTGCCGCTCGAATCGAAGTTCTTGCCCTGCGTGACGTTGAACTTGGCGTGGCGCACCCAGTCGCGGATGGTGCCTTCGTTGCACAGCGTCACCGCCGCGACGTGATCGAGCGCGTCGCGCTCGGAGATGTGGCGGCCCGGCTTGCCGATCACCAGCACGACCTCGGCCTCGTAGTCGAGCTGCTCCGAGGCGCGCGGGCGGATCAGCGGCGCGTCGTGGCCGACGAAGGAGCGCGGCGTGCGCAGGAACATGCTGGGATATTTCGGCGCGGCCTGGCCGTCCTTGTACTCCTCGTTGCGGTCCGGATAGTTGACGCCGATGCAGATGATCTTTTCCGGCGCGGGCACCGGCGGCTGCCACGCGATGCCGTCGAGGCCATGATCGCCGGCGCGGCCGGCCGCCGCCTCGACGAGCTGCGTGAGCCGGCCGGCGGCGATCGCTTCGCGCAGCGTCGGAAATTGCGACGCGAAGCGGCCGGACAGATCGACGATGCCGCTGTCGGTGACGGCGCCGTAGCGCGTCGCGCCGTTGACGGTGAAGGTGGCGAGGCGGCCGGGAGAGGGCATGGGCATTCCAGTCGGTTGGTGTTGAGGCAGCCGGTCAGTCGGCGATGATCACGTCGGCGACGAATTGCGGCTCGCGCACCGCCTGGCCGACGAAGGCGGTGCCTTCCTCGAACCATGTGCGCGGCGCGGGCGCGCCCCACAGCGTCTGCCGGCGCGGGTCGCGCAGCGACCAGCGCAGCGGCTCGTGGTCGGGGTCCATCGTCTGATAGTCGCTGGTGTAGATCTCGACGCGGTGGCCGTCGGGATCGCGCACGTAAAGAAAGAACGCGTTGGAGACGCCATGGCGGCCGGGGCCGCGCTCGATGTTCTTGACGTAGCCCGTGGTCGCCATCAGGTCGCACAGGTGCAGGATGTTCATCGCGTTCGGCACCCAGTAGGCGAAATGGTGCAGGCGCGGGCCGCGGCCGTTGGTGATGGCGAGGTCGTGGACATTGCCCTTGCGGTGCATCCATGCGGCGGCGATGCGGCCGCCGTCGCCATCCTCCTCGCCGTATTCGGTGAGGCGGAAGCCGAGCCCGGCATAGAAGTTGACCGTGTCCTGCACTTCCGGCGCGAAAATGTTGAAGTGGTCGAGCCGCTGCGGATGGCAGCCGCGATAGAGATCATAGCGGCGCAGCAGGGAGGGGCGCTTATCCATCGTCGCATAGAGGCCGATGCGCACGCCGAACGGATCGGTGAACAGCAGCGTGCGCCCCTGGTAGGGTTGTTCGGCGAAGGCATGCGGCAGTTTGTTCTCGGCGCAGAACGCCGCCGCCTTGTCGAGGTCGTCCTCGCTCGCCACCTTGAAGGCGATGCGGCTGCAGCCGGACGCTCCGGCCTTGCGCAGCACCAGCGAGTGATGCTGGCTTTCCTCGCAGCCGCGCAGATACAGCGCCTCGCTGTCGGCGTCCTCGACGTGAAGCCCGATCGCTTTCTCGTAGAACGCGCGGCTGGCGTCGAGGTCGGTGACGTCGAGCACGACATGGCTGCAACGAACGATGTTGAAGGGCGGATCGAAAACGTGTTGAGGCACCGGCATGGCGGCTTCTCTCGGTTCGAGGGTGGCGGTTATCCTGCGGTCTTCTTCGCGGCGAGGTAGTCGTGCAGGTTGTTGCGCTTGAAGCTTGTGGCCGCCTCGTTGACCTGCATGTCGAACGAGATCGCCAGCCGGCTGGAGGCGATGACCGGCGCGAGATGATCGCACAGCGCCTTGAAGATCAGTTCGCCCGCCGCCTTGCGCGTGGCGAGGTCGCGGCCCTCGCCGAGGCGCAGCAGCATCGAGAGAAAGGCGTGCTCGGGATTGCCGTCGACCATGGTGGAATAGTCGCAGCGGATGGCGCGGACGCGGATGCCGCCGAGCGGAAAGATGCCGGTTTCGATCGCCGCCTTGCGCACCACCTCGACGATCTCGGCCATATCGGCGCGCTGGTCGAGATTGGCGGAATATTCGATGGTGAAGTGCGGCATGGTGATGGTCCGTCTGGTTAGGCGAAGTAGCAGCTGACGCTGCCATAGGCGCCGAAATCGGCCTGGATGGTGTCGCCCTTGCGCGCCTCGATCGGCCGGATGAACGAGCCCGCCAGCACCACCTGTCCCGGCTCCAGCGCAAGGCCGAGCGGCGCGAGCTTGCGCGTCAGCCAGACGATGCCGTTGGCGGGATGGTTGAGCACCCCGGCGGCGAGGCCGGTTTCCTCCAGCTGGCCGTTACGGTAGCACAGTGCGCCGATCCAGCGCAGGTCGGTCTCCAGCGGTCGCAGCGGCCGCCCGCCGAGCACGATGCCGGCATTGGCGGCGTTGTCGGCGATGGTGTCGAAGATCTTGCGCGTGGCCTTGGTCTGCGTGTCGACCCGTTCGATGCGGGTGTCGAGAATTTCCAGCGCCGGCACGACGAAGTCGGTGGCGTTGAGCACGTCGAACATCGTGACGTCCGGCCCCGCGAGGCGATGTTTGATGACGAAGGCCAGTTCGGCCTCGATGCGGGTGGCGATGAAGCGCTCTGTCGGCACCTCGCCGCCGTCGGCGAAGAACATGTCATCGAACAGAATGCCGGAATCCGGCTCGTCGATGGCGAGCGCGCTCTGCATCGCCTTCGAAGTGAGGCCGATCTTGTGGCCGCGCACGACGCGCCCCTCTGCGAGCTTGAGCGCCACCCATGCGCGCTGGATGGCATAGGCGTCGTCGAGCGTGATCGCAGGGAATTGCTGCGAGAGCTGGCGAATCTGGGTACGGGTCTTTTCGGCCTGATGCAGCCGCGCCGCGGCCTCGCGGATATCGCTGTCGGAAAGCGCCATGACTTGCCTGTCGTTCCTGCCTG
>JBEBWH010000068.1:0-11577 GCA_040392305.1 Bradyrhizobium sp.
CTCGATCTGCCGAAGACGACGGCGCACCGCCTGCTCAAGGGGCTGGTGCGCGCCGGCCTTGCCACTCAGGGCGCCGGCGGGCGTACCTATCAGCTCGGCGACCGCCTGACGCGGCTGCTGCACGCCGCCGCCGACGACGGCTGGCTCGCGGCACTGGCGCGGCCGCATCTGCAACGCCTCACCGACGCCTGCGGCGAGACCTGCTACCTGACGCGGCTGATCGGGACGCGCGTCGTCGTGGTCGCATCGCTGTCGCCGGATGCGCGCTGGCGCGGCTATGTGCAGCCGGGCATCGAGATGCCGCCGAACGCCGCCGCGACCGGCAAGGCGATCATCGCCTATCAGAGCGCGGAGCTGATCGATGCCGCGCTCGCGCACGAATTGCCGCGGCTCACCGTCAACACGCGCAACGATGCCGTGTGGGTGCGGCGCGAACTGAACAAGGTGCGCCAGCGCGGCTACGCCACCTGCGTCGGCGAGATCGACGAAGGGCTCGCCGCGCTCGCCGTGCCGGTGGTGCAGCCCGACGGCGAAGTGTTCTATTCGCTGGGAATGACCGGCCCGCTGCCGCGCATCATGAACGGCGGCAAGCAAAAGCGCATCAAAGCGCTGCGCGCCTCGGCGGAACGGCTCGCCGCCGTGCTGACGCTCGGCGGGACGATCGCGCCCGCGCCGGACGACGCGGGTTAAAGCGCGGCGGCGCGCGCCAGCGCCGCGGCCAGATTGGCTTCCGTGACCTCGGACTGGAAATTGCGGACATAGGGCGCGTCAGCCAGCGTGCGCGCCGCGATGGTCCTGATCGCCGCATCCACATCGCCGGACAGGCCGAGATCGGCGAACGACGTCGGCAGGCCGACGGCGCGATAGAACGCCTTCATGTCGGCGAGAAACGCCTCGTCACGCCCTTCGAGGCACAACTGCGCCAGCAGCCCGAAGGCGACCTGCTCGCCGTGCAGCGCGCCGCTCAAACCCGCGACGGCGGAGAAGCCACGCGTCAGCGCATGCGAGATCGACAGCCCGCCGCTCTCGAAACCGAGCCCGCTCGACAGGATGGTCGCTTCGACCACGCGCTCGAACGCCTCGTTCGGCGTCTTCGCCGCGACCGCCTCCAGCGCCGCGACGGCATCGCGCCGCACCGTGCGGTAGCACTGATCGGCGATCGTCACCGCCAGCTCCGTCGGCCGCCCCTTGTAGAAATTGAGGCCGCCGGCGCGCGCGCACTGTTCGACCTCGAATTTCTTGCTCAGCGCGTCGCCGACGCCGGCGACGAAGAAGCGGCGCGGCGCACCGGCGATCAACGCGGTATCGACCACCACCGCGTCGGGATTGGTCGCCATCAGCCGCACTTCGCTCAAGGAATGGTCGTCGCGATAAAGCACCACGAGGCGGCTCGTCGGCGCATCGTTGGAGGCGACCGTCGGCACGATCAGCAGCGCGCCGCCGCGCGCGATGCGCACGCCCTTGGCGTTGTCGATGGTCTTGCCGCCGCCGACGCCGATGATGACGTCGCTCCGCGCCGCTTCCGCCTGCGCCGCCATCTCGTCGATCTTCGCCGCCGTGCATTCGCCGCTGAAGGTCGCGAAGGTGACGGCCTCGACATCGGTGAAGACCGGAGCGAGCCGCGCGCGGATCAGCTCCATCACCGCCGCATCGGCGATGACGAACGGGCGGCGGCCGTAAAGAGCAACCAGCGGCGCCAGTTCGGCCAGCGCGCCGGGGCCTTGAACGTAGCGGTGCGGCCCGCCGAAGATGCGCATCGTCATGTGTCGCCCCAGACAAAATCGCGGCGGCCGCCATCCATGCAGATCAGCGCGCCGTTGATGAAGGCCGCCTGCACCGAGCACAGATAGGCGATCAGCGCGCCGACCTCATGCGGCTGACAGAATCGCTTGAGCGGATTCTGCCCGGCGATGACGGCGCGCTTGGCGTCGGAAAATCCGGCGATCAGCTCGGTCTCGACATAGCCCGGCGCGATGGCGTTGACGGTGATGCCGTCGCCGCCGACCTCCTTGGCCATGGTGCGGGTGAAGCCGATCACGCCCGCCTTGGCCGCCGAGTAATTGGTGACGCCCGGCCGCCCGCCGCCGGTGACATTCATCGACGAGGTGTTGATGATGCGGCCGAAGCCGTGCGCGCGCATGAACGGCACCGCGAACTTGCTGCACAGGAACGTGCTGCGCAGATGCGTGTTGAGAATGATGTCCCAGTCGGCGATCGCCATGTCGGCGGCGCTGCGGCCAAGATACTTGCCGCCCGCGCCGGCGTTGTTGACGAGGATGTCGAGCCGCCCGAGCCCCTGCGCCGCCTCGCGCACCACGCGCTCCGCGCTGGTCTCGTCAGAGACGTCGCCGATGCAGACGATGGCGGTCGCGCCGCTCGCGCGCAGCTCGCCCGCCGTCGCCTCCGCCGCCGCCGCGTCGATGTCGTTGATGGCCACCGCCACGCCTTCGCCGGCAAGCGCCGTCGCCTCGGCCTTGCCGATGCCGCGCGCCGCGCCCGTGACCAGCGCCGCCTTGCCCGCGATTCCTAAATCCATGTCGTCTCCCTCAGCCTTTCACCGCGCCGGCGCCCAGCCCCTGAATGAAATACTGCGTCATCAGCGCGAAGGCGGCGAACAGCGGCAGCGCGATCAGCGTCGAGCCGGCCATGATCTCGCCCCAGCGCAGATCGAACGAGCCGACCATCGAGGCGAGCCCGACCGGCAGCGTCTTGTTGGCGTCGCTACCGATCATCACCAGCGCGAAGGTGTAGTCGGTCCACGACAGCAGGAACGAGAAGATCGCGACCGTGATCAGGCCGGGCAGCGCCAGCGGCAGCACCACGCGCAGGAACGCGCCGAGCCGCGTGCAGCCATCGACCATCGCCGCCTCCTCCAGCTCGAACGGCATGCTCTTGAAGAAGCCCCACAGGAACCAGACGCCGAGCGGCAGCGTCAGCGTCAGATGCGAGACGATCAGTCCGGTCAGGGTGTCGCTCAAGCCCATCCGCGCGAAGATGGTGAAGATCGGGATGGCGATCAGCAGCGGCGGAAACATATAGGCATAGAGCATCGCGCCGACGATCAGCTTCTTGCCGCGGATGCGCTGGCGCGTCACCGCATAGGCGATCATCACCGAGAACACCATGGTGACCACCACGGAAACGACGGCGACGATGACGCTGTTGAGGAAGTGCGTCGGATAGTCGGTGAGTTCCAGCAGGTTGCGATAGGACTCAAGCGTCCACGTCTGCGGGATCAGCGAGATGTTGGTCAGCAGCTCCGTCGGCTCGCGCAGGCTCGACACCACCATCCAGTAGATCGGGAAGGCCGAATAGAGCGCGATGACGAGCGCGGCGACATAGAGGCCGAGACGGCGCGGCAACGGTCTGGCGCGAGCCATCAGTCATCCTCCAGCGGGAATATCCGGAAATAGATCAGCACCGCGACCGAGAGGATCGCGAACGAGATGGTGGCCACCGCCGCGCCGCCGCCGATGTCGAACAAATTGAAAGCCTGGCGGTAGGACAGGATCGCGAGGTTCTCCGTCGCGCCGACCGGCCCGCCGCGCGTCAAGAGCCAGATCACGTCGAACTTGTTGAACATCCAGATCGCGCGCAGCAGCACCACCACGGTCAGGATCGGCTTGAGCATCGGCAGCGTGATGTGAAAGAAGCGCTGCACCGCCGTGGTGCCGTCAACGCGCGCGGCCTCGTAGAGCGACTGCGGCACCGTCTGCAGCGCGGCGAGGAAGCAGGTGGTGACGAACGGCGTCCACATCCAGACGCTGACGAGAATGGTCGAGGTCATCGCCGCGCCGGGGCTCTCGAACCAGTTGATCGGCGGCAGGCCCATCGCCTCCACCGCCTTGGTGACGATGCCGATGCTGCCGTCCACCATCCATTTGAAGGTGAGGATCACCACCACCGTCGGCAGCAGATAGGGCAGGATCGACAGGCCGCGCACCAGGTTGCGGCCGGGAAACACCTCGTTAAGCACCAGCGCGAAGGCGATGCCGAGGATCACCTGCAGCACGATCGAGCCGAGCGAATAGATCGCGCCGTTGATCAGCGCGCGCCAGAACTCCGGCGCCTGCAGCACCGCGACATAGTTGGCGAAGCCGGCCCATTTCGGTTCGCCGATGAACGAATCCATCTGGTAGAAGCTAAGGCTGACCGCATACACCGCAGGCGCGACGATCAGCGCCAGCGTCACCGCCAGGCCGATGAACAGAAAACCGTAGATCGTCGTCTTGGTGCTCAACGCATACGCCTCGCGCGCAGGCCCGGCCGGAGAATGCCGGCCGGGCTGTTTGACGTGACCGGACCGATCAGGCGATCAGCTTGCGCATCTTGTCGGCGGCGGCCTTGATGCACTCCGCCGACGACATGTTCTTCAGAATCTTGTTCTGAAGCATCTCCGGGATGACGAAGCCTTCGAACACCTTGCCGGGGCGCAGGTCCGGCGCCGGGCCTTCGGTGTCGACCGAGGTCAGGATCACCGACTTGTCGGTGATGAAGCCGCGCATGGTCTCGACCGCCTCCTTGTGCTTCTCGATCAGCGGATGGGCGCGCCAGCGCGGATCGTCGTAGACGTCGAGGCGCGGCGGCTGGAAGTGCAGCGGCGCGGTGTGCAGGAAGTTGATGTACTGGTTCTCGGTGAACCACTTCATGAACTTCATCGACTCGTCGGAGTTCGGCGTCTTCAGCACCACCCAGCCGTCATAGCCGTGGTTGACCGCCTTGGCCTTGCCGGTGGAGTCCATATACGGCGTGATGCCGTACTGGGTCGAGAGCTTCGGCGCGTTGCGCTCCAGCGCCTCGATGATGCGGCCGGCATAGGCGGCGTGCCCCACCTTGTCGGAGGAGAAGTTGCTCAGCACTTCGCCGAAGCTCGCCTGGCTCGCGCCGGACGGCATCGTCTTGTACAATTCGGCGAAGAAATCGAGATAGCGCGTCACGCGCGGCGCCATCTCGGCATTGTCGAGCGCCACGTTCCACTTGTCGTCGAACAGCTTGACGCCTTCCGCCCACATGAAGCCCGGCGCCAGCCAGTTGGTCGCGCCATTGCTGCCGATCGGGAACAGCGAGCCGAAGCGGCCGTCGGCGGTCAGCGTCTGCGCGTTCTTGAGCATCTCGGCGTAGCTCTTGGGCGCGCTCAAGCCGTGCTTCTCGTAGAGATCCTTGCGGTAATAGATCCACGCCAGATTGTAGTCGTAAGGGTACCAGTAGACCTCGTCCTTGACCGGGAACAGGATCTTCGGTCCCCACTTGTGCTTGCTGGTCAGTTCGGTCAACGGCATCAACTGGCCCTCGGCCTGCAGCAGCAGCACATGGCCGACGAAGGCGAAGGTGGCGATGTCGTAGGGCTGGCCGCCGCGCAGCGAGGTCGTCACCTTGGTGAAGGCGTCGTCGAGCGGCACCGAATCGACCACGACCTGGGTGCCGAACTGCTTTTCGTATTCGGCGCAGGCGACCTTGAGCGCGCGGATCGAGTCGATCGAGGTCTCGGTGTTGAGGAAACGGATGGTCTTCTTGCCCTGCCCCCACACCGCGGGCGCGGCGACGGTGCCGGTGGCAAGCGCGGTGCCGAGCGCACCGGCGGTCTTGATCAGCGTGCGGCGGCTGACGCCGCCCGGTTTCGCAAGTCTCGTCTTGTCAGTCATGGCCTTCCTCCCGTGATATTCGTCATGGTTTGGTGGTGTCGATGAGCTGTCCGGTCGATTTGGAAAACAGGTGCAGTTTGGCCGAAGGAAAACGAATGCCGATGCTTTGGCCCGGCGACCAGCTATCGACGCGATCGGTGAGAATGCGCAGGCGCTGGCCGCCGGCCTCGCCGACGCACAGGGTCTGCGCGCCGAGCTGCTCGATCACGCGCACGGTGAAAGCGACGCTGCCGGGCTCGTCGGTGAGCACGAGGTGCTCGGGCCGGATGCCGAGCACGACCTCCTCGCTCGCAGCCGTGATGCCGGGCGGCAGCGCCACGCGCAGGCCGCCGGCGACGAAGTGGCCGTCGGCGATATGGCCCTCGATCAGATTCATCTCGGGCGATCCGATGAAGCCGGCGACGAACAGGTTGGCCGGCCGGTCGTAGACTTCCAGCGGCGCACCGATCTGCTGTACATGGCCGTCGCGCATGATGACGATGCGGTTGGCCAGCGTCATCGCCTCGACCTGGTCGTGCGTGACATAGACCATGCTGGTGCCGACCTCCTGATGCAGGCGGGCGATCTCCTCGCGCATGCGCACGCGCAGCTTGGCGTCGAGATTGGACAGCGGCTCGTCGAGCAGGAACACGTCGGGCTCGCGCACCAGCGCGCGGCCGAGCGCGACGCGCTGCATCTGGCCGCCGGAGAGCTGCTTCGGCTTGCGGGCGAGATAGTCCTCAAGCCCAAGCATGCGCGCCGCCTTCTGCACCCGCACGTCGATCTCGGCGCGGTCCATCTTGCGCATGCGCAGGCCGAAGGCGAGATTGTCATAGATCGTCTTGTGCGGATAGAGCGCGTAGTTCTGGAACACCATCGCGATGTTGCGATCCTTCGGCTCCAGCTGCGTGACGTCGCGCGCGCCGATGCGGATGGTGCCCGAAGTCACTTCCTCCAGCCCCGCGATCATGCGCAGCGTGGTGGACTTGCCGCAGCCCGACGGTCCGAGAAACACGACGAACTCGCCGTCGCGAATGGCGAGATCGACGCCATGCACGGCGACGACGCCGCCATAGGCTTTGCGGACCCGTTCAAGGCGGATTTCAGCCATGAGCCACCGTGCTCCCTGCGCGCGTGCGCATCACGACCCGCCTCTGACAAAATCGTGGATGCGATGATTGAGCGGCGCCAGCGCCGTCTGGATGTCGCGATAGATCGGAAAGCCGCGATCATAGACCGCGGCGCGGGCCGGATCGGGGCTCGCCCTCGACACGATCCGCACCACCTCGGCGGCCGCGCGTTCGTCGGCATAGACGCCGACGCCGACGCCCGCGAGCAGCGCCGCGCCGAACGAGGCGTCGGCCACCGCCGGCAGCTCGACATCGACGTTGAGCACGTCGGCGACGATCTGCCGCCACAGCGCACTGGTGGAGCCGCCGCCGGTGAGACGCGCGGTGTCGAAATGCAGGCCCTTGGCGCGCAGCACGTCGCGGCAGTCGCGCAGCGAATAGGCGACGCCTTCATAGAGCGCGCGCACGAAATGGCCGGGACCGTGATTGAAACCGGCGCCGACGAAATCGGCGCGCAGCAGCGGATCCCAGTGCGGGCTGCGCTCGCCGTTGAGATAGGGGTGAAAGAACAGCCCTTCCGCGCCCGGCGCGACCTTCGCCGCCATGCCGTCCATGGCGTCGAACACCGCGCGACCGTCGTCGCCCTCGCGCCGGAAGAAGGTGTCGCGCAGCCATTTGTGCGCCGAGGCGCAGGAATTGGTCGCGGTGATGATGTACCAGTGATCCGGCACGACGTGATAATAGTTGATCAGCTCGAAATCCGGCTGCGCCTGCGGCGACAGCACGCTCACGGTCGCGGCGGTGGCGAGCTTCACCACGCCGAGCCCTTCGCGCACCATGCCGGCGCCGTAAGTCTCCGCCGCGGTGTCGGAGGTGCCGCACACCACCGGCGTGCCTTCGGCCAGTCCGGTCGCGCGCGCGGCCGCCGCCGTCACCCGGCCGACCACCGTGGTCGGCGTCACGATCGGCGGCAGCGTCTCGACCGGCCAGCCGATCATCTCGCACAATTCGTCCGACCAGCGGCCGCTGCGGGCATCAAGCATCAGGGTGCCGAGCGCGTCGATGGTGTCGGTCTCCCAGCTGCCGGTGAACTGCGCGCGCAGCCAGTCCTTGGCGACATAGAGACGCCTGACGCGCGCATGCGCCTGCGGCTCGTTGTTGCGCAGCCACAGCATCTGCGGCAGCGTCCAGGTCGCGTTGGCGCGGTTGGCGCCGATGTCGAGGATGCGCGCGTCGGCCTTCTGGCGCAGCGCCTGCACTTCCGCCTGGCTGCGCTGGTCGTTCCACAGGATCGCCGGGCGGATCACCTTGCCGTCGGCATCGGTCAGCACCTGCGTATGCGCGCCGGCGGAGAAGGCGATTGCGGCGATGTCGGTCGCGGGCCGCTGCGCCAGCACCAGCATGCGCGGCAGCGCCTTGCAGACCGCCGCCCACCAGTCATGCGGGTCCTGCTCGCTCCAGCCGGGATGCGGCGAGGAGGTCGGCACCGCCTCCGAGGCTTCGGCCACGAGCGAACCATCGGCGCGGATCGCGCTCACCTTGAGCGAACCCGCGCCGAGATCGATGCCGACGAGCAGAGGATCAGCCGCCATGACCGGCCTCCGTTCTGGTATGCCCGGCCCTGCTAGCCACCATCCGCACCCTTGGTGTTACCTTTGGCATAGATATCCTTCGCGCCCGGCCGCGCACGCAACCCGAGCTTGCCGGGGTTGAGCAGGTTGTCGGGATCGAGCGCATCCTTGACCGCCTGCAACACACCAAGACCGGCGCCGAGTTCGCGCGCCATCCAGCGGCCGCGGAACAGGCCCGCGCCATGGTGATGCGCGATCGATCCGCCGTGATCGAGCGTGAGGCCCTCCACCGTGTCCCACAGCCGCGCATGCAGCGGCAGCGCCTGCGCTTCCGGCATCGGCGGCAGCCGCACCGTCATGTACTGGCACGCGCCTTCCGGATAGACATGCGACCAGTGCGCGCCGAAATGCACGTCCGGATGCACCGCGCGCACCGCCTTGGCGATGGCGTCGTAGAGCGCCGGGATCTTCGACCAGTTCGCCGTCACCTCGATGGTGTCGTTGAAATAGCCCTTGTCGTGCCACATCTGCGAATAGGCGATGTAGCGGTTCTGCTTCCAGTGGCGGTAGGGCTCGTCGGACGTCACCTCGCCGCCGAAGGACGCGGCGATCTTCAGCGCCGCCTCCTGCTCGACCGACACCAGCGGCTCGCTGCCGCAGAACGCGAAGATCGCAAGAAACGGCTTGTCGCGGAACAGCGCGATATCCTTCGTGCGCTCGTCGCTCTCGGCGCGATCGTACAGACGCACGATCTGCGGACGGATTTCCGCCTGCATGATGGCGCGCGCGCTGTCCAGCGCCGCCTGCATCGACGGGAACGCGAGCACGACGCCGCGCTCGATCTCCGGCTTCTTCCAGATGCGCAGCGTCAGTTCGGTGATGACGCCGAAAGCGCCCTCGCCGCCGACGATGATGTCGCGCACCGACGGACCGACCGAGCGCCGCGCCACGGGACGCACTTCGAGCGGGGTGCCGTCCGGCAGCACCGCCTTGAGGCCGACGACGATGTCCTCGATCTTGCCGTAGCGGCTGCTGGCCTGGCCGCCGCCGCGGCACGCCGCCCAGCCGCCGACCGTCGAAATCTCGATCGACTGCGGATAGTGGCCGGTGGTGAAGCCGGCCGCGTTGAGCTCCTGCTCGAACGCCGCGCCGTTCATGCCGGCCTCGACCGTCACCGTGGCGTCGGTCTCGTTGATGGCGACGATCCGGTCCAGCCGCCGCAGATCGACGGTGATCTCGCCGCCGAGCGGGATGGCGCCGCCGAGCACACCGGAGCCGTTGCCGTAGGGAATGATCGGAATGCGATGGCGATGGGCATGCGCCACCACTTTCGCCACCTCGTCGGCATTGCCGGGGCGCACGATCAGCCGCGGCACGTCGCCCGCGATCTCGCCGGCGCGCTCCTCGAACACCGCGAACGGCAGGCGGTCGCGCGCGTAAGCGAGCCGCTCGTCGAACGAGGTCAGGACATGGCTCTCGCCGACGATGGCGGCGAACGCCTTGGCGATATCCGCGTCAATCCGGTCGCGCTGGCGTGCCGCTGCGATGGTGCTCGCTTCCAAGGACGTTCTCCGCAGGTTGGTCATCTCGCGCGATTGCCGCGTGGCCACCGGCGGCGGCCACTTGAGCAATCGTTTGTTCAAAGGGTGAAGCAAACCATGGACGACGTCAATCCCTAATTTTCAGATCGGCGCGGGGCCGGTGGACGCGCGGATCACCATGCCGTCCGGTGGCAGCGGCGCGATGGCTTCCGGCGTGCGGCCCTCGACCAGCGCGATCAGCAGGTCGGCGGCGAGCTCCCCCATCCGCTCCGTCGGCATCCGCACCGTGGTGAGCTGCGGATAGAGCATCGCGGCGACCGGCGCGTCGTGCAGGCCGACCACCGAGACGTCCTGCGGGATCTGCAGCCCCGCCTCATGCAGCACCGCCATCGCGCCCGCCGCCGTCACCAGCGTCGCGCCGAGCACGGCGGTGGGGCGCTGCGCGAGCAGTTGCCGCATCGCCTCCGCGCCGCCCTCGGCGGTGTAGCCGGCGACCGCCACTAAAGCCGGATCGAAGCCGATGCCGTGCCGCTCCAGCGCGCCGCGATAGCCGGCCAGACGCTCGCCGGCATTGAAGCCGCCGGGCCGCCCGGCGAGATGGGCGATGCGGCGATGGCCGAGCGCGACGAGATGATCAATGGCGATCTCGGCGGCGGCGCGGCTGTCCAGCACCACCGCATGCGGCGCATCGGCAAGCTGACGGTTGAGCAGCACGAACGGCACCTGCGCCGCTTCCAGTTCGTTGCGCAGCAGCCGGTCGTCGTCGAGGCTCGCGACCAGCAGGCCATCGACGCGGTTGCCGTGCGACATGCGCTGATAGACCGAGTCGGTCGCCTCCGAGCCACGATGGGCGATCAGCAGCGAATAGCCGTGGCGCAGCGTCGCCTTCTCCGCGCCGAAGATCGCGGAGGCGAACACCGGGTTGTCGAGTTGCGGCACGACGATGCCGAAGGTCGCCGAGCGCGCCATGCGCAGGCCGCGGGCGAGCTGGTTCGGCGCGTAGTTCAGCGTGCGGGCGCTTTGCAGCACGCGCTCGCGCGTTTCCTGGCGGATGCGCTGCGTCGCCTCGCCGCGCAGCACGCGCGAGGCGGTGGAAACGTCGACGCCCGCCAGCCGCGCCACATCCGAAAGCTTCGCCCGCATCGATTGCCCGTCCCGCACGCCGCCCGCCGGCGTGACGCCCAAAATCCCGTTTCGAAGCATCCCGTTTCGAAGCATCCGGTTCCGAAGTCCGCCAGACCACGCGGACATCCTCGCCGCGGCCGCTTCGGATACGACAGCAACGCCCGCGCTATCCGCGCGGAACACTATAGCGTTTTCGAGCGAAGTGGGTACCGGTTCGCGTTAAGAAATCGCGTCAGAATAATATCTGGAGCTCCACTTCTGAGTCTATCAGAAGCGGAAAGCTCCCGCCGAGCGTCCGGCCCATCGCCACCCCGCGATATTCAACCATTCGACGCCTGCTGCGCGCCGCCGATCCGTGGCATCATGCGCCGTCCGCAGGTTCCGCCGGTCCGTTTTTTCGACGCGAGCGGATTTGAAAGCAAGGACCGGAGTGTCGCGGCCCGGCCTTGCGCCTATCTTCACTGGCGAGACGACACGATGAAATCGAAAGGCAGTCCCATGACCCTCGCCATCGATCCAACCACAACGACGCACGATCCGCGCTGGCAGGCGGTGCTGCATCGCGACGCCGCCGCCGACGGCCATTTCGTCTTTGCCGTGAAGACCACCGGCATCTATTGCCGCCCCTCCTGCCCCGCGCGCCGCGCCA
>JBEBWH010000069.1:0-11430 GCA_040392305.1 Bradyrhizobium sp.
GGCTGTCGCGCGCATCGTCATCGAACGTCCGCACAAGAAGTGCCGCGTCACCATCTACTCGGCGCGTCCGGGCGTGGTGATCGGCAAGAAGGGCGCCGATATCGACAAGCTGCGCAAGAAGGTGGCGGACATCACCTCATCCGACGTGGTGATCAACATCGTCGAAATCCGCAAGCCGGAGCTCGACGCCACGCTGGTCGCCGAGTCGATCGCGCAGCAGCTCGAGCGCCGCGTTGCGTTCCGTCGCGCCATGAAGCGGGCCGTTCAGTCGGCGATGCGTCTGGGCGCGGAGGGCATCCGGATCAACTGTTCGGGTCGTCTGGGCGGCGCGGAAATCGCGCGCATGGAATGGTATCGCGAGGGCCGCGTGCCGCTGCACACGCTGCGTGCCGACGTCGATTTCGGCGTTGCGACGGCTTTCACCACCTTCGGCACTTGTGGCGTGAAGGTCTGGATCTTCAAGGGCGAGATCCTTGAGCACGATCCGATGGCCCAGGACAAACGCATGGCCGAGGGCGACGGATCGCGGCCGCGCCGCGACGCGGCCTGAGTGAGCAGGAAGGTTTGAGGGCGTAAAGCCATGATGCAGCCAAAGAAAACGAAGTTCCGGAAGGCGCATAAGGGCCGGATTCACGGCGTCGCCTCGTCGGGTGCGACGCTCGCGTTCGGCCAGTTCGGCCTGAAGGCGATGGCGCCGGAGCGCATTACCGCCCGTCAGATCGAGGCTGCGCGCCGCGCTTTGACCCGTCACATGAAGCGCGCCGGCCGCGTGTGGATTCGCGTGTTTCCGGATCTGCCCGTTTCGTCGAAGCCTGCCGAAGTCCGCATGGGTTCGGGCAAGGGCTCGCCGGAATATTGGGTGGCGCGCGTCAAGCCCGGCCGCATCCTGTTCGAGATCGACGGCGTCACCAACCAGACCGCGCGCGAAGCGCTGACGCTGGCGGCCGCCAAGCTGCCGATCAAGACGCGCTTCGTGGCGCGGATCGGGGAGTAGGATCATGTCCAAGCTCAAGATCGAAGATATCCGCGCGATGAGCGACGACCAGATGTCGGATGCGGTCGCGAATCTGAAGAAGGAGCGTTTCAACCTGCGCTTCCAGCGGGCCACCGGCCAGCTTGAGAACACCGCGCGGCTGCGTGAAGCGCGCCGCGACATCGCTCGTATCAAAACCGTTGCTGCGCAGAAGCGCGCGGCCAAGACGAAGTAAGGGGCCAACGATGCCGAAGCGTACCCTCCAGGGCGTCGTCGTCAGCGACAAGCAGGACAAGACCATTGTTGTGCGTGTCGATCGCCGCTTCACCCATCCGCTGTACAAGAAGACGATCCGGCGTTCGAAGAACTATCACGCGCACGACGAGAACAACGAGTTCAAGGCCGGCGACGTGGTCTGGATCGAGGAGAGCAGGCCGCTCTCGAAGTTGAAGCGCTGGACCGTCGTCCAGAGCGAAAAGAAAACCGCTTAAGCGCACGTTTGCGCAACAGAAAGAGGACGAGGTGCATCAATGATTCAGATGCAGACCAACCTCGACGTGGCCGACAATTCAGGCGCACGCCGTGTCATGTGCATCAAGGTGATTGGTGGATCCAAGCGCCGGTATGCCACGGTGGGCGACGTCATTGTCGTGTCGGTCAAGGAAGCCATTCCGCGCGGCAAGGTGAAGAAGGGCGACGTCATGAAGGCGGTCGTCGTTCGCGTTGCCAAGGACATCCGGCGGGCCGACGGCTCGGTGATCCGGTTCGACCGCAACGCGGCCGTGCTGGTCAACAACCAGTCGGAGCCGGTCGGCACCCGTATTTTCGGGCCGGTGCCGCGCGAGCTGCGCGCCAAGAACCACATGAAGATCATTTCGCTGGCGCCGGAGGTGCTGTGATGGCTGCCAAGATCCGCAAGGGTGACAAGGTCATCGTGCTGACCGGCCGCGACAAGGGTCGCACCGGCGAGGTGTTCGAAGTGCGTCCCGTCGAGGGGCGTGCGCTGGTCCGCGGCATCAACATGGTGAAGCGGCATCAGAAGCAGACCCAGTCGCAGGAGGGGGGCATCATCTCCAAGGAGAGCCCGATCCACCTGTCGAACATCGCGATCGTCGGCAAGGACGGCAAGCCGACCCGGGTCGGTTTCAAGATTCAGGCGGACGGCAAGAAGGTGCGTGTCGCCAAGCGTTCGGGAGCAGAGATCGATGGCTGAGACCGCATACGTTCCGCGTCTTCGCGTTGAATACGACAAGACGATCCGCGCCAAGCTGACCGAGAAGTTCGGCTATGCCAACGTCATGCAGGTGCCGCGGCTCGACAAGGTCGTGGTCAATATGGGCGTCGGCGAGGCCGTCAACGACCGCAAGAAGGTCGAGCTTGCTGCTGCCGATCTCGCGCTGATCGTCGGCCAGAAGCCGGTCATCACCCATTCGCGCAAGGCGATCTCCACCTTCAAGCTGCGCGAGAACCAGCCGATCGGCTGCAAGGTCACGCTGCGCAAGGCGCGGATGTACGAGTTCGTCGACCGGCTGGTGAACGTCGCCCTGCCGCGCGTGCGCGACTTCCGCGGCCTCAATCCGAAGAGCTTCGACGGCCGCGGCAACTATACGCTCGGCCTCAAGGAGCACATCATTTTCCCCGAGATCAACTTCGACAAGATCGCGGAGACGTGGGGAATGGACATTACGGTTTGCACCACGGCGCAGACCGATGACGAGGCGCGAGCCTTGTTGACCGCTTTCAATTTCCCGTTCCGGCAGTGAGCCGCTGACAGCGCCTCAGACGCGGAAACGTAAGGAGCCAGGCATGGCGAAGAAGAGTTCGATCGAGAAGAACAACCGGCGGCAGCGGATGGCCAAGAACGCGGCCGCCAAGCGGGCACGTTTGAAGGCGATCATCGCCGACAAGAAGCTGCCGCTGGAAGAGCGTTTTGCGGCCACCCTGAAGCTTGCGGAGATGCCGCGCAATTCCTCGCCGACGCGCATCCGCAACCGCTGCGAAGTGACCGGTCGGCCGCGTTCGGTCTATCGGCTCAACAAGCTGTCGCGTATCGCGCTGCGCGAGATGGGCTCCAAGGGCCTGGTGCCCGGCCTTGTGAAGTCGAGCTGGTGAGGAGGGATCAGATATGTCCGTGAACGATCCGATCGGCGATCTCATCACCCGCATCCGCAACGCCCAGATGCGCAGCAAGTCGAAGGTGTCTTCGCCGGGTTCGCGCATGCGCGCCAACATTCTCGAGGTGCTCAAGGCCGAGGGCTACATCCGCGGCTATGCCAGCGTCGAGCATGCCAATGGCCGCAGCGAGCTTGAGATCGAGCTGAAATATTTCGATGGCGAACCTGTGATCCGCGAGATCGAGCGGGTGTCCAAGCCGGGCCGGCGTGTCTACGCCTCGGTGAAGAACCTGCCGCGCGTCAACAACGGGCTCGGCATTTCGGTGCTGTCCACGCCGAAGGGGGTGATGGCCGACCACAGCGCGCGCGACGCGAATGTTGGCGGCGAAGTCCTCTTCACGGTGTTCTGAGTCGGAAGGATCCAAGGCCATGTCACGTATTGGCAAGCGACCGGTGAGTGTGCCGTCCGGCGTCACCGCGACCGTCGAAGGGCAGACCGTGAAGATGAAGGGGCCGAAGGGCCAGCTTCAATTCGTGGTGCACGACGACGTCGAGGTGAAGCTGGAAGACGGCGCCGTGAAGGTCGCCCCGCGCTTCGAGACCAAGCGCGCCCGCTCGCTCTACGGCACGTCCCGCGCCCAGGTCTCCAACCTGGTCGAGGGCGTCACCAAGGGTTTCGAGAGGAAGCTGGAGATCAACGGCGTGGGCTACCGCG
The DNA here is from genome assembly GCA_040392305.1 of Bradyrhizobium sp. Lineage (GTDB taxonomy): Bacteria > Pseudomonadota > Alphaproteobacteria > Rhizobiales > Xanthobacteraceae > PRO6. The sequence continues at coordinate 3,803 of JBEBWH010000069.1, forward strand.
CCGCCTTGCAGGGTAAGAACCTGCAGCTGGCGCTCGGCTTCAGCCACGATGTCGTCTATCCGGTGCCGGAAGGAATTTCGATCACCGTGCCGAAGCCGACCGAGATCGTGGTGGCGGGCATCGACCTGCAGCGGGTCGGGCAGGTCGCAGCGGAAATCCGCGGCTATCGTCCGCCGGAGCCCTATAAGGGCAAGGGCGTCAAGTACGCGAACGAGTTCATCTTCCGCAAGGAAGGCAAGAAGAAGTAACGGAGCCGGTAATGTCGAAGGTCAGTGTTACCAATGCCCGGCGCAAGAATCGCGTAAGGCTGTCATTGCGGCGGACCGGCAACGGTCGTCCGCGCCTGTCGGTGTTCCGCTCGTCGAAGCACATCTATGCGCAGGTCATCGACGATCTGAAGGGCGAGACGATCGCTTCAGCCTCGTCGCTCGAGAAGACGCTGCGCGAGGGCGGAGCGACCGGTGCCAATGTCGACGCGGCGAAGGCGGTCGGCAAGCTCGTGGCCGAGCGCGCGGTCAAGCACGGCATCAAGGAAGTGGTGTTCGATCGCGGGGCCTACCTCTATCACGGGCGGATCAAGGCGCTTGCCGATGCCGCGCGCGAAGGCGGTCTGAGCTTCTGAGGATCAGTGTCCGGAGCCCTCGGACGATGGCCCGGACGTAAACATGGACGAATGCAGGAGAGAGGCGTCACGCCTCGCAAGGATTGGAAAACACCATGGCAGGTGAACGCGAACGCGGCGGCCGGGATCGGAACAGGGATCGCGAAGAGCGCGACAGCGAATTCGTTGACAAGCTGGTCCACATCAACCGTGTCGCCAAGGTCGTCAAGGGTGGCCGTCGCTTCGGCTTTGCCGCGCTGGTCGTCGTCGGCGACCAGAAGGGCCGGGTCGGCTTCGGTCACGGCAAGGCGCGCGAGGTGCCGGAGGCGATCCGCAAGGCGACCGATTCCGCCAAGCGCAACCTGACGCGCGTGCCGCTGCGCGAAGGCCGCACGCTGCATCACGACGTCGCAGGCCGGCATGGCGCGGGCAAGGTCTATCTGCGCGCGGCCCCTCCAGGCACCGGCATCATCGCCGGCGGTCCGATGCGTGCGGTGTTCGAGACGCTGGGCATGGCCGACGTCGTCGCCAAGTCGCTCGGCTCGTCGAATCCCTACAACATGGTGCGCGCCACCTTCGACGCGCTCAAGCGCCAGGATTCGCCGCGTTCGGTTGCCAACCGCCGCAATCTCAAAGTATCCACGCTGCAAGCGCGCCGCGTTGGTGGCGACGCCGAAGTGGCGGCAGACTAACAGCGACACCGTCGCCGGGAGACCAGACCATGGCCAAGGCCGCCAAGACCATCAAGGTCGAGCAGACCGCCAGCGCGATCCGCCGTCATCACTCGCAGCGCGAGACGCTGATCGGCCTCAAGCTGAACAAGATCGGCCGCGTTGCCGAGCTGAACGATACGCCGGAAGTCCGCGGCATGATCGCCAAGGTCCGGCATCTTGTCCGCGTGGTCGGCGAGGCGTAATTTTTCTGGATCGTGTCCGGCCGCGGGGCGGCCGATGCGAGCAGGTCGAGGGAATAGAACGATGAAACTCACGGATCTCGCCGACAATGCCGGTTCGCGCAAGAAGCGCACCCGCATCGGCCGCGGCATCGGTTCGGGCAAGGGCAAGACCGGCGGTCGCGGCGGCAAGGGCCAGACCGCGCGCTCGGGCGTGCGCATCAAGGGCTTCGAGGGCGGCCAGATGCCGCTGCACCGTCGCCTGCCCAAGCGCGGCTTCAACAATATCTTCCGTCTCGATTTCGCCGAGATCAACCTGGACCGTCTGCAGCAGGCGATCGACGCCAAGAGCATCGATGCCGGCAAGACGATCAACGCCGAGGCGCTGGTCGCCGCCGGCGTGCTTCGCCGCAGCAAGGACGGGGTCCGGCTGCTCGGCCGCGGCGAGATCACCAGCAAGGTGACGGTCGAGGTCCATGGCGCCTCCAAGGCTGCGATCGAGGCGGTCGAGAAGGCGGGCGGATCGGTCAAGATTCTTGCGCGCGAAGCGGCCGAAGGCGACAAGGAAGCTTCGTAGGATTTCGTCCTCCGGCCGCCGTGCCGGTTTCATGACGGGCGTCTGCGACCGGATGCCGATGAACCTTCGGCGACAGTGGCCGCGACGCGAGAAAGGACCTCGTTGCAATGGCCTCTGCGGCGGAACAACTTGCAGCCAATCTGAATTTCTCGGCGCTGGCCAAGGCTGAAGAGCTGAAGAAGCGCATCTGGTTTACGCTGGGTGCGCTCATCGTCTATCGGCTTGGGACCTATATTCCGCTGCCCGGCATCGACCCCAGCGTCTGGAGTCAGGTGTTTCGCCAGCAGGCCGGCGGCATTCTCGGCATGTTCAACATGTTCTCCGGCGGCGGCATCGACCGCATGGCGATCTTTGCGTTGAACATCATGCCTTATATCTCGGCATCGATCATTCTCCAGCTATTGACCTCGGTGTCCCCGAAGCTCGAAGCGCTGAAGAAGGAAGGCGAGGCGGGCCGCAAGGTCATCAACCAGTATACCCGCTATCTGACCGTGGTGCTGGCCGCCTTGCAGGCCTACGGTATTGCGATCGGCCTGCAAGGCGCGGGCAACGTCGTCAGCCAGCCGGGCCTGTTCTTCCTGATCTCGACCACGATCACGCTGACCGGCGGCACCATGTTCCTGATGTGGCTTGGCGAGCAGATCACGGCGCGCGGCATCGGCAACGGTATTTCGCTGATCATCATGGCGGGCATCGTCGCGGAACTGCCGTCGGCGATCGTCGGTACTCTCGAACTCGGCCGTCAGGGCGCGCTGTCCACCGGGCTCATCCTCGCGGTGCTGGTGATGGCGGTCGCGGTGATCGGTATCATCGTGTTCGTCGAGCGTGCCCAGCGGCGGCTGCTGATCCAGTATCCGAAACGCCAGGTCGGCAACAAGATGTTCGAGGGGCAGTCCTCGCATCTGCCGCTCAAGCTCAACACCTCGGGCGTCATTCCGCCGATCTTCGCCTCGTCGCTGCTGCTGCTGCCGGGCACCGTCGCGAACTTCAACGCCGGTGCAGGGCCGGAGTGGTTCCAGTGGATCACGACGCAGCTCAGCCATGGCCGCCCGGCCTACCTCATCCTGTATGTCGGGATGATTCTGTTCTTCACGTTCTTCTACACGGCGATCGTGTTCAACCCGACCGAGACCGCCGACAATCTCAAGAAGCATGGCGGCTTCATTCCGGGCATCCGTCCGGGCGAGCGCACCGCCGAATATATCGACTACGTGCTGTCGCGCATTACCGTGGTGGGCGCCATCTATCTGGCGCTGATCTGCCTGATACCGGAAATCCTGATCTCCTACGCTTCGGTGCCGTTCTATTTCGGCGGCACATCGCTTCTGATCGTGGTGAGCGTGACCATGGATACCGTGGCCCAGGTCCAAGGGTATCTGCTGGCGCACCAGTATGAAGGTTTGATCAGGAAGTCGAAGGCGAGGGGGCGACGGCGATGAGGCTCATTCTTCTCGGGCCACCGGGGGCGGGCAAGGGAACACAGGCGAAGGTGCTGGTCGAGCGTTACGGCATCGTCCAGCTTTCAACCGGGGATATGCTCCGGGCCGCTGTGGCGGCCGGAACGCCGGTCGGCCTCAAGGCCAAGGACATCATGGCGAGCGGTGGGCTGGTGCCAGACGAGGTCGTCATCGGCATCATTTCCGATCGGATCGACCAGCCGGATGCTGCCCAGGGATTCATCCTCGACGGTTTTCCGCGCACGGTGCCGCAGGCCGAGGCGCTTGACCGCCTGCTGGCGGACAAGAACCTTAAGCTCGATGCAGTGGTGGAGCTGCGCGTCAACGAGGGCGTGCTGCTCCAGCGTGTCGAGACGCGCATCGCGGAAATGACCGCGCGCGGCGAAAGCGTGCGGGCTGACGACAATGCCGAGGCGCTGGCCAAGCGTCTGACGGCCTATCGTGCGCAGACGGCGCCGCTGGTCGATTACTACGGCGAGCGGCGGCTGCTGGCGACCGTGGACGGCATGCAGCCGGTCGAAACGGTCTCGGAATCGATTGCCAGTATTCTCTCGGCGATGGGTGCGTCCGGCGAATCGAATCAGGAGGCTGCACCGCGCACGACAAGCCGTCGGCGCACCCCTTCGCGGTCCGGAGCGCAGCGTCGGAAGCCGGCCAAGGCTTCCGCCAAGGTCGCGAAGGCCGGCAAGTCCTCCGCAGCGAAATCCGATACGCCGGTCAAGGCCGGCAAATCGGCCAAATCGGCCTCATCGAAAACTGTAAAGAAGGTCGCCAAGACGCGGATTTCAAAGAGTAAATCTTCGTCTGTCGCTGTGAGGCCGGCGAGTCGCGTCGCCAAAACCAAGGTCAAGGCTAAGGCTAAGACCAAGGCTAAGACCAAGGCCACTACTGTCCGGGCTGCGGCCAGGGGCAAGGTTGCGACGAGCAAGGTCGTCAAGAGCAAGACGGCTGGAGCCAAGGCAGTCAAGGCCAAGGCAGCGAAGACCAAGGCCAAGGTCGCGAACCGGGGTGCGGTGAAAGCCAAAACCGTTAGCAAATCCAAGGTCGTAAAGAAGACGGTTAAAGCGCGTTCGAATACCGCTCGGGCGGTGAAGAAGGTGACAAAGGCGCGTCCTGTCGCCAAAGCGAAGCGGCCCGTCACGAAACAGCGAGCGAAAGCAGCGAGGCGGTTGACGAAACGAGGCTGAATCCCTATTAACACCGGCATCTATTCGAAAAGATTTTGAACGATGCCGGCCCGCAGGAAACCAGTTGGGGCGGTGTCGTGTTCGTGTTTGCGGGCCCGTCCCCTCACTAGAGCATAGAGACGACCGGCTTAAGTGCCGGAAACAGGAGAGATATCCGTGGCTCGTATCGCCGGCGTGAACATTCCGACCAACAAGCGCGTGCTGATCGCGCTGCAGTATATCCATGGCATCGGCCCGAAGAACGCCGGGGAGATCATGGAGAAGGTGAATATCCCGCATGACCGCCGCGTGTCGCAGCTCAGCGACCAGGAAGTCCTGCAGATTCGCGAAGTCATCGACCGCGATTATCTGGTCGAGGGCGATCTTCGCCGTGAAGTCGGCATCAACATCAAGCGCCTGATGGACCTCGGCAGCTATCGCGGCCTGCGTCATCGTCGCGGTCTGCCGGTGCGCGGCCAGCGCACTCACACCAACGCCCGCACCCGCAAGGGGCCGGCCAAGGCGATTGCCGGCAAGAAGAAGTAATCGGCGGGCAGGCCGAGCGAGCCGGACGACTGGTCCGGCCGTTCCGACTTGCCTCGTCTGGGTGGAGCCGCTGGCGTTACGGCGGTGTCGAGATCGAGAGAAGGAAAGTTAATGGCTAAGGAAGTCGCCCGCGTCCGCCGTCGCGAACGCAAGAACATCGCCTCGGGCGTGGCGCATGTGAACTCGTCGTTCAACAATACCACGATCACCATCACCGACGCACAGGGCAATGCGATCGCCTGGTCGTCGGCCGGCACGATGGGTTTCAAGGGTTCGCGCAAGTCGACCCCCTATGCGGCGCAGGTCGCGGCGGAAGACGTCGCCAAGAAGGCGCAGGAACACGGCATGCGGACGCTCGAAGTCGAGGTCGCGGGACCGGGTTCGGGCCGTGAGTCGGCGCTGCGCGCGCTGCAGGCTGCCGGCTTCACCGTCACCTCGATCCGCGACGTGACGGCGATCCCGCATAACGGCTGCCGCCCGCGCAAGCGTCGGCGCGTCTGACTTTTCCTGCCGCCGCTGCCGTTTCAACGGCGGCGGCGCAATGACATTCGAGGCGCGGAACGATCCGCGCGCCGGGCCGAATCTCCGGGCGCTTCGCGAGGCGCCGTCAAGGCAGGCGGTCCGGCTTGGGTACCGGACCAGGCATGGGTGAAACAGTGACAATCCAGAAGAATTGGCAGGAACTCATTCGTCCGAACAAGCTTCAGGTGATGCCTGGCAGCGATGCGAGCCGCTTCGCCACCGTGGTCGCTGAGCCGCTCGAGCGTGGCTTCGGTCAGACGCTGGGCAATGCGCTTCGCCGTATCCTGCTGTCGTCGCTGCAGGGCGCCGCGGTGCAGTCGGTGCAGATCGACGGCGTTCTGCATGAGTTCTCCTCGATCGCGGGCGTGCGTGAGGATGTCACCGACATCGTGCTGAACATCAAGGACATCGCGATCAAGATGCAGGGCGAAGGCCCCAAGCGCATGGTCGTGAAGAAGCAGGGGCCGGGCACGGTCACTGCCGGCGACATCCAGACCGTCGGTGATATCGCCATTCTCAACCCCGAACTGGCGCTCTGCACGCTGGACGAGGGCGCCGAGATCCGGATGGAGTTCACGGTCAATACCGGCAAAGGTTACGTCGCCGCCGAGCGTAACCGTCCCGAAGATGCGCCGATCGGCCTGATCCCGGTCGACAGCCTGTATTCGCCGGTCCGCAAGGTGTCCTACAAGGTCGAGAACACCCGCGAAGGCCAGATCCTCGACTACGACAAGCTGACCATGACGATCGAGACCGACGGCGCGGTGACGCCGGAGGATTCGATCGCCTATGCCGCGCGCATCCTGCAGGACCAGCTCAACGTGTTCGTCAATTTCGAGGAGCCGCGCAAGGAAGTCGCCGCCGAAGTCATTCCGGACCTCGCCTTCAACCCGTCCTTCCTCAAGAAGGTGGACGAGCTGGAGCTGTCGGTGCGTTCGGCCAACTGCCTGAAGAACGACAACATCGTCTATATCGGCGACCTCGTGCAGAAGTCGGAAGCGGAGATGCTGCGCACCCCGAATTTCGGTCGCAAGTCGCTGAACGAGATCAAGGAAGTGCTGGCCCAGATGGGGCTGCATCTCGGCATGGAAGTGCCGGGCTGGCCGCCGGAGAACATCGACGAGCTGGCCAAGCGCTTCGAGGATCACTACTGATCCGCAATCGTCGTCGTGGCCGGGTATTGTGCGGCCACGACATCCACTGGGCGAACGCAGGAAGCCCACCTGAGCAGCATGTCCGACACGCGGTCGCGACACTGATATTGAGGATACCCCCATGCGTCACGGCAAGGTTCACCGCAAACTCAATCGCACCGCCGAGCATCGCCGCGCGATGTTCGCCAATATGTCGGCTGCACTGATCAAGCACGAGCAGATTGTCACCACGCTGCCGAAGGCCAAGGAGTTGCGGCCGATCGTCGAGAAGCTGGTGACGCTCGGCAAGCGCGGCGCGCTGGCGCAGCGTCGCCAGGCCATCAGCGAGCTGCGCGACGTCGCCATGGTCAGGAAGCTGTTCGACGTTCTGGCGCCGCGCTACAAGGAGCGTCAGGGTGGCTACACCCGCATCATCAAGGCGGGCTTCCGCTACGGCGACAACGCACCGCTCGCGGTGATTGAATTCGTCGATCGCGACGTCGATGCCAAGGGGCAGGACTCCGGGCCGGTCGAGGAGAAGACCGAGGTCGATGCGGCGTGACAACGCGCTGCAAGGATCGTCAATCAGGGGCGGCGCGTTGCGTCGCCCTTTTTGTTTGTCTCGCGGCCGGCGGCGTCCTCGGTCCGGTGCCGATGACGGGAGGCGGAATGGCCATGGCTCAGCAACGCGCCGCGACCGATCTGATCCGCGCCGCGGAGGAGGGCGCGGCCAC
>JBEBWH010000070.1:0-11362 GCA_040392305.1 Bradyrhizobium sp.
CCGGGCGCGTGTTTTTCCGCTCGGCCTGGCGCGCGCTGCGTCACGGCCAGACCAATATGGACGTGCCGATCTCGATCGGCGTGCTGCTCGCCGTCGGTCTCAGTCTTTACGAGACCGTGCATCAGGGCGCGCACGCCTATTTCGACGCCTCGGTGACGCTGTTGTTCTTCCTGCTGATCGGGCGCACGCTCGACCACATGATGCGCGAGCGCGCACGCACGGCGGTGAAGGGGCTGGCGCGACTGGCGGCGCGGGGCGCGCTGGTGCTGCGCGAGGACGGCGCGCAGGCTTATGTCCCCGTGGGCGAGATTGCGCCGGGCGCGCGTATTCTGCTTGCCGCCGGCGAGCGCGTGCCGGTCGATGCCCGTGTGATCGCGGGGCAGTCCGAGCTGGATTGCGCGCTGGTCAGTGGCGAGAGCGCGCCGCAACCGGCCGGCGTCGGCACGCGGTTGCAGGCGGGCACGCTCAACCTCACGGGGCCGCTGACCATCGAGGCGACGGCGGCAGCGAAGGATTCGTTCCTCGCCGAGATGATGCGGATGATGGAGGCGGCCGAAGGCGGCCGCTCGCATTATCGCCGCATCGCCGATCGCGCCGCGCGGCTCTATGCGCCGGTGGTGCATCTCACCGCGCTCATGACCTGTATCGGCTGGGTGATCGCGACCGGCGACTGGCATCGTGCGCTGACCGTCGCCATCGCGGTGCTGATCATCACCTGCCCCTGCGCGCTCGGCCTTGCGGTGCCGATGGTGCAGGTGGTGGCCGCGCGGCGCCTGTTCGAGGCCGGCGTGATGGTCAAGGACGGCGGCGCGCTGGAACGCTTGGCGGAGATCGACAGCGTTGTGTTCGACAAGACCGGCACGCTGACGCTGGGCCGGCCGCGCCTTGTCGACGTCGCGGCGATCCCCGCTGAGACGCTGGCGCTCGCGGCTGCGCTGGCTTCGCATTCGCGCCATCCCTATTCGCGCGCGCTGGCGTCGGCCCGGCCGCACGGCGGACCGGCGGCGACATTCGATACCGTCACGGAACATCCCGGACTGGGACTGGAGGCCAAAAGCGGCAGCGCCACCTATCGCCTTGGCCGCGCGTCGTGGGCGCTGGGCGAGGGCAGGGCGGCCTCCGACCATGATGGCGGAACGGTGCTGTCGCGCGATGGCGTCAGCCTCGCGCATTTCGCCTTCGAGGACGGGCTGCGGCCGGGCGCGCGCGAGAGCGTGGAAGAACTGGCCGCCGGCGGCCTTTCGGTCGAAATCGTGTCGGGCGACCGCGATGCGGCGGTGCGCGAACTGGCCGAGCGGCTCCAGGTTCCTTACGTTGCCGGCGTGCTGCCCGGCGACAAGACGACGCGCATCGCCGCGCTGAAGGCGGCCGGACACAAGCCGTTGATGGTCGGCGACGGCCTCAACGACGCGCCCGCGCTCGCCGCCGCGCACGCCTCGATGGCGCCTGCGACCGCCGCCGATGTCGGGCGCAACGCCGCCGACCTCGTGTTCCTGCGCGACAGTCTGGCCGCGGTGCCGCAGGCGCTGTCCGTTGCCCGCGAAGCGGGGCGGCTGATCCGGCAGAATCTCGGCATCGCCGTGGTCTACAACCTGATCGCGGTGCCGATCGCCGTGCTCGGTTTCGTCACGCCGCTGATCGCGGCGCTGGCGATGTCGGGCTCCTCCATTCTCGTCGTCGGCAACGCGTTGCGCCTCAGGGCCGGGAACAGGCGGGGTCGTCGCGGCGTTATCAGGCCGCGTGCCACCGCGCTCGCGGGGCCGCGCTCCAGCCTGATGGAGGCTGCCGAATGACCGATTATTTTTACCTTATCCCCGTTGCGCTGGGGCTTGGCATTGCCGGCCTCGCCGCGTTCATGTGGTCGCTGCGCAACCGTCAATATGACGATCTCGACGGCGCGGCCGAACGCATCCTGTTCGATGAGGACCGGCCGATCTCCGAGCCGCGCAAGCCGCCGCATTAGGGTCCGCCCGACGGCGGTGGCGTTCCGTTCGGGGTTGGGCTAAAAGGCGCGCCATGACGACGCCAACGGTGACCGATATCGTCCGCAAGCAGCTGGTTCCGCCGAACGGCGAAAGCAAGGTGCTGCTGCATTCCTGCTGCGCGCCCTGCTCCGGCGAGGTGATGGAGGCGATGCTCGCTTCGGGCATCGACTACACCATCTTCTTCTACAATCCGAACATTCATCCGGAGCGCGAATATCTGCTGCGCAAGGACGAGAATGTCCGTTTCGCCGAGAAGCATGGCGTGGCCTTCGTCGATGCCGACTACGACAAGGACAACTGGTTCGCCCGTGCCAAGGGCATGGAGTGGGAGCCGGAGCGCGGCGCGCGCTGCACGATGTGCTTCGACATGCGCTTCGAGCGCACCGCGCTTTACGCCCATGAGCACGGCTTTCCGGTGATGACCTCCTCGCTCGGCATCTCGCGCTGGAAGAACATGGCGCAGATCAACGATTGCGGTGTGCGCGCGGCTGGCCGCTATCCCGGCCTGTCCTATTGGGACTACAACTGGCGCAAGGGCGGCGGTTCGGCGCGGATGATCGAGATCAGCAAGCGCGAAGAGTTCTACCAGCAGGAATATTGCGGCTGCGTCTATTCGCTGCGCGACACCAACATGCACCGCCGCAGTCAGGGCCGCGGCCCGATCGTGATCGGCACCCAGTATTACGGCCGCAGCGACCCGGACACCGACGACACTTCCGGCGTCTGAGGCGGCTTCCGCCTCACCAAAACTGCCCAAGCCGGGCATCGCCTTTGCCGTTATTTGCCGGTCTTTATCGCGGGCTTTTTCTCGCGCATCAAGCGCAGCGGGGCGTGATCGTTCGCGCCTGCCCGAGGGCCTGACCTCCTCCCGGAACCCGGTTTCCCGCATCCCGCCACCGATCCGGCGGGTGTTTTCCTAGCTCCAATCCCCAGCCGTTGCGCTGCGCCCGCCCGCGTTGCCCGGTGACCGGTCCGCCGCAAAGGTGATCGGCCCAGCCGCAAGCCGGTTGACTCGCGGCGGTACCTAAGCCTAGTCTTTTCCCAATTCGGAATTCAGAATTCGAAAAAGGGAGCGAGATGATCCCGGTCGCGCCAGCGCCCAACCTGATCGAGCAGGTGTATGACCGCATTCTTGCGGCCATCATCGATCTGACGCTGCCGCCCGGTCAGCGCATCCGCCAGAACGAACTCGCCGAGCGGCTCGGCGTATCGCGCCAGCCGGTCAGCCATGCGCTGCATCTTCTGCACCGGCAGGGGCTGGTGACGGAAAGCGGCCGCAAGGGCTTTGCCGTCACGCCGCTCGATCCGGCCCGCATCCGCCAGCTCTACGAAGTCCGCAGCGCCATCGACGCGCTGGCGGCGCGGCTCGCCGCCGGGCAGGCGGCGCACGATGCCGTCGGACGCCATCGTCTCGAACAGGCGCTGCGCGCCGGCCGCGAGCTCGGTGCGGCGGCGGCGCTGGCCGAGCTGATCGCCCGCGACGTCGATTTCCACGGCTCGATCTATCGCCTCGCCGGCAACCCGGCGATCGAGGAAATGATCGGCCCGCAATGGTCCCATATGCGCCGCTCGATGGCGGCGGTGCTGGCCGATCACGGCTATCGCGCCAATGCATGGGATGAGCACGAAGTCATCGCGAAGGCGGTCCTGGCCGGCGACGGCGCAGCCGCCGAAACGGCGGCCAAGGCGCACGCGCTGACCGCCGGTCGCGCCACCGAAGAACGTCTGAAGGCGTCGCCCGATCGGGCGGCGTAATTAAAACCAAGCAAAGCCACGACCAGGCAAACGAGGAGACGCCCCATGAAATTGACCCAGCAGCAGATCGATACGTTCCATACCGAGGGCTGGCTGTTTCTGCCGGAGCTGTTCGACGCCGAGGAAGTCGATCTGCTCAAGCGCGAGGCGCTGGCGATCTATGACCAGCATCGCCCCGAAGTCTGGCGCGAAAAGAACGGCGCGCCGCGCACGGCGTTCGCCGCGCATACCTATAACGAGGCTTTCCGCCTGCTCGGAGCACATCCGCGCCTGATCGAGCCGATCGAGCAGATCTTCGGCGAGCAGCTCTACATGCATCAGTACAAGATCAACGCCAAGGCGGCCTTCACCGGCGAGGTCTGGCAGTGGCATCAGGACTACGGCACCTGGAAGCGCGACGACGGCATGCCCGAGCCGCGCGCCATGAACATCTCGGTGTTCCTCGACGAGGTGATGCCGATCAACGGGCCGCTGCTGCTGGTGCCGCGCAGCCAGACCGCGGGCGATCTGAAGGCGTCGCACGATACCGCGACCACCTCCTATCCGCTGTGGACGCTGGACGAGGACACCGTGACGCGGCTCGTCGAGGAAGGCGGCATCGTCGCGCCGACCGGCAAGCCCGGCGGCGTGCTGATGTTCCACGGCAATCTTGTGCACGGCTCGGCCGGCAACATCACGCCGTTCCCGCGCAAGATCGTCTATCTGACGCTCAACGCGGTCTCCAACTATATCCGCACGCCGACGCGGCCGGAGTTCATCGCCCATCGCGATTTCAGGCCGATCGAGCCGGTGGCGGACGATTCCCTGCGGCAACTCGCGCGCAGCCATCGGCAGGCGGCTGAATAACGCCGATGAACCTGCATCATCTGCTCGGCGCGCGTGTCGCCGCCGGCAAGCCTGTCCGCGCCGTATTGATCGGCGCGGGCAAGTTCGGTTCGATGTTCCTGTCGCAGGTGCCGCATACGCCGGGCGTCGAGGTCGCCGCCATCGCCGATCTCGCGCCCGACCGCGCACGGCAAGCCTGCCGCAATGTCGGCTGGGACGAGGCGCGCATCGCCGCCACCGCGTTCACCGACGATGCGGCATCGGCGATCGGCCGTGACGATGTCGAGGTGGTGATCGACGCCACCGGGCATCCCGCCGCCGGCATCCGCCACGCCCGCGCGGCGATCGCCGCCGGCAAGCACATCGTCATGGTCAATGTCGAGGCCGACGTGCTGGCGGGGCCGCTGCTGGCTGAAGAAGCGCGCAGCGCCGGCGTCGTCTATTCCGCCGCCTATGGCGACCAGCCCGCGCTCACCGCCGAACTGGTGGACTGGGCGCGCGCTACCGGCTTTCGCGTCGTCGCCGCCGGCAAAGGCACCAAGTATCTGCCGATCTATCATGACGTCACGCCGCGTGATGTCTGGGGTCACTATGGTCTGACAGCCGACGAGGCGGCCGCCGCCGGAATGAATCCGCAGATGTTCAATTCCTTCCTCGACGGCACCAAGTCGGCCATCGAGATGGCGGCGATCGCCAACGCCACCGGGCTCGACGTGCCGGCGAACGGCCTGGCGTTTCCGCCCTGCGGCGTCGACGACCTGCCGCATGTGATGCGCCCGCGCGACAAAGGCGGCGTGCTGGAGAGGGCTGGGGTCGTCGAGGTGGTGTCGTCGCTGGAGCGCGACAGCCGCCCGGTCTATCGCGACCTGCGCTGGGGCGTCTATGTCGTGCTCGAAGCGCCGAACGACTACGCGGCGGCCTGCTTCAGGCAGTACGGCATGAAGACCGACGACTCCGGCCGCTATGCCGCGATGTACAAGCCGTATCACCTGATCGGGCTGGAGCTGAATATTTCGGTTTTGTCGGCGGCGTTGCGTGGCGAGCCGACCGGGCAGCCGCGCGGCTTCCGCGGCGATGTCGTGGCGGTGGCCAAGCGCGATCTTCGCGCCGGGGAGGAACTGGACGGCGAGGGCGGGTTCACCGTGTGGGGCCGGCTGATGCCCGCCACGGCGAGCCTTGCCAGCGGGGCTCTGCCGATCGGACTGGCGCACAAGCTGCGGCTCAATCGCGATATCGCGCATGGCGCGGTGGTGCACTGGGCCGATGTCGATGCCGACGGAGCCAACGACGCGATCGCGACCCGTCGCGCCATGGAGCAGCGTTTCCGGCCGTCATAGAGCGGGTCCGAGAAAACGCGTCACAACAAAAGCCGAGAGTCTTTCATCGCAGCCATGAAGCGATGCGGGACTCTCGCTGCCCGCTTATGCCGGCTGCCTGAGATCGCGCAGCGAGGCGACGAGATCGGAAAAGCGCTCGCCCTGCACGGCGACATGCGCGCGCAGTGTCGCGGCGGCGCGCTCGGCGTCGCCTGCGGTCAGCGCGGCGACGATCTGCTCGTGTTCGGCCAGCGAGATCGCCATGCGGTTGCCGACGCGCAACTGCAGACGGCGATAGGGTTGCAGGCGGCGCGACAGCGACATGGCGTGGTCGGCGAGGAACTGGTTTCCGGCCGCCTTGTAGATCGTCGCGTGGAAGCGGACGTTCTCGTAATAGTAATCGTCATAGCTTTCGCGCTGGGCTGCCCCGGCGCAGCGTTGATGGCAGAGTTCGAGTTCGACGTGATCGGGCCGCGTCATGCGCCGCGCCGCGAGGCGGCCGCACATGGCCTCAAGCTCCGCCATCACCTCGAACATTTCGACAAGGCGCGCAGGGCCGATCTCGGCGACGACCGCGCCGCGATGCGGACGCAATTCGATCAGGCCCGATGCCGCCAGATGGCGCAGCGCTTCGCGAATCGGCGTGCGCGACACGCCGTGTTGCTCCGCCAGCCGTACCTCATCGAGACGCTCGCTGGGCCGCAATCGCCCCTCGATGATGTCGTTCTCGATTCTGTCTTTCAGGCGGTATGCCGTACTTTCTGACATTGGAATGGCTCACCACGCCGCCCGGCCTGAGCGCTTGTATACATCTGAATTGACAATGCATGCAAATCGCCGCTTAAATGCCCGCTCGTAGCACTGACAAAAAAGCAAGAGCGGCAGGGGAGATAACCAATGAGGAAACTGACGATTGCTCTCGTCGGCGTCGCCATGGCGACCGCATTCTCGGCCAGCGCTGGCGCGCAGGTTTTGCTCAAAGCATCCCATCAGTTTCCCGGAGGCAAGGGTGATCCGCGCGACGAGATGGTGCAGATCATCGCTCGGGAGGTGAAGGCGGCCAATGTCGGCATGGACATTCAGGTCTATCCCGGCGCTTCGCTGTTCAAGCCGGGCGAGCAATGGAACGCGATGGTTCGCGGCCAGCTCGACATCTCGTCGTTCCCGCTCGACTACGCGAGCGGCAAGGTGCGCGCCTTCGGCGCGACGCTGATGCCGGGCCTGGTGCGCAACCACGAGCGCGCCGCGCGCCTGAACGATTCGCCTTTCATGAAGGAGATCAAGGCGCAGATCGAGAAGAACGGCGTGCTGGTCCTGGCCGATGCGTGGCTGGCCGGCGCGGTGGCGTCCAAGGACAAGTGCATTCGCAAGCCCGACGATATCAAGGGCCTGAAGATCCGGTCCGCGGGGCCGACCTTCGCGGCGATGTGGCAGGAGGCCGGCGCCTCGATCGTGTCGATCCCGAGCAACGAGGTCTATAACGCGCTGCAGACCGGCGTCGCCGATGCGACCGATACCAGCGCGGGCAGCTTCGTCTCGTTCCGCCTCTATGAGCAGGTGAAGTGCATCACCGCGCCCGGCGACAACGCGCTGTGGTTCATGTACGAGCCGGTGCTGATCTCGAAGAAGTCGTTCGAGAAGCTCAACAAGCAGCAGCAGGATGCGCTGGTTGCGGCGAGCAAGAAGGCGCAGGACTATTTCGTCAAGGAGAGCAAGGGGCTCGACGACAAGCTGGTCAAGACCTTCAAGGATAACAACGTCGAAGTCGTGACGCTCACGCCGGAAGAGTACGATGCCTGGGTCGCCGTGGCGCAGAAGAGCTCCTATGCCGGCTTCGCCAAGGAAGTGCCCGACGGCAAGAAGCTGATCGATCAGGCGCTGGCCGTCAAGTAACGCGATCCGGGGCGGCCGTTGATACGGCCGCCCGTTTTGCTTCCGGGACCGTCAATATGGATCTCTTTGTCCGTGGGATCACGCTGATCTCGAAGATTTGCGGCGTGGTGGCCGCGCTGCTGATCGCCGTCGCCGTGGTGGTGGTGTGCCACATGGTGTTTGTGCGCAGCGTGCTCAATCAGAACACGATCTGGCAGACCGACTTCACGACTTACAGCCTGATCGCGGCGACCTTCATCGGCAGCCCCTATCTGTTGCTCAATCGCGGCCACGTCAATGTCGATGTGATCCCGATCTATCTCGGCCAGCGCGCGCGCTACTGGCTGGCGCTGGCGGCGTTGCTGATGTCGCTCGCCTTCTGCCTGACCATGACGATTCTCGCAGCGGAGTTCTGGCGCGAGGCATGGTCCAACGCCTGGGTTTCCGACACGATGTGGCGGGTACGGTTGTGGATTCCCTACGCCGCGATGCCGCTCGGGCTCGGCATTCTCACGCTGCAATATGTGGCGAGTCTCTACAACCTTCTGACGGGACGTGAGCCTCCGTTCGGTCTTGAGCCCAGGGAGGCAGCATGAGCCCCGCGCTTCAGGGTGGCCTTGTTCTCGCCGTGACGTTCGTCGTGCTGCTGTCGGGCGCCCCGGTGGCATTCGCGCTCGGTGCGCTGGCGCTTGTCTTCCTTATTATCTTCCAGGGCTTCGACGCCATTTACGTCGCGGCCGAGACCTTCTATGCGGGTCTGCACGACTTCACCCTGGTCTCGATCCCGATGTTCGTGATGATGGGCGCGGCGATCGGTTCATCGCCTGCGGGCAAGGATCTCTACGAGGCGCTCGACCGCTGGCTCTACCGGGTGCCGGGCGGCCTCGTCATCTCCAATATCGGCGCCTGCTCCATCTTCGCGGCGCTGACCGGCTCGTCGCCGGCCTGCTGCGCCGCCATCGGCAAGATGGGCATTCCGGAGATGCGGCGTCGCGGCTATCCCGACGATGTTGCGACCGGCGCGATCTGCGCCGGCGGCACGCTCGGCATCCTCATTCCGCCTTCGATCACGCTGATCCTCTACGGCATCGCCACCGAGTCCTCGATCGGGCGGCTGTTTCTCGCCGGCGTGCTTCCCGGCTTGCTGCTGACCACATTGTTCATCCTGTGGACGATGTTCATCCTGTGGAAGCGCGGCTTTCGCTCGCATGCGGCCGATTTTCGCTACTCGTGGCGCGAAAAATTCCAGTCGATCCCCAAGGTGCTGCCGTTCCTCTTCGTCATCGTCGGGGTGATGTATGCGCTTTACGGCGGCATCGCGACGCCGTCGGAGGCGGCGGGCGTCGGTGCGGCGCTGTGCGTCCTGCTCGCGGTCGTCATCTATCGGATGTGGTCGCCGGACAAGTGGTGGCTGATCCTGCACGACACGACACGCGAATCGGTGATGATCCTGATGATCATCGGCGCGGCGGTGCTGTTCGGTTATATGCTGACGTCGCTCTATCTCACCCAGACGCTGGCGCAGGCCATCGCCCAGATGGAAGTCAACCGCTGGGTCCTGATGCTGCTGATCAATCTGTTCCTGGTGGTGTGCGGCTTCTTCATTCCGCCCGCGGCGATCATCCTGATCACGGCGCCGATCCTGCTGCCGATCATCACCGCGGCCGGGTTCGATCCGATCTGGTTCGGCATCATCCTCACTATCAACATGGAGATCGGCCTGATCACGCCGCCGGTCGGGCTTAATCTCTATATCGTCAACTCGATCGCGCCCGACGTGCCGTTGATGAAGGTTCTCTACGGCACGCTGCCCTATCTGGCGTGCATGGGCCTGGCGATCGTGATCCTGTGCATCTTCCCGGAGATCGCCACCTGGTTGCCGGACAAGCTGATGGGGCCGGTGCGTGGGGGCTGATGCGGCGCGCCGGGCGTGCGCGCTATGGTCCCACGAGCGTGAACTGCACCAGCAGCGTGCGCTGGAGCATGAAAAAGTTGTCGTCGGACACGAGCGTCAGCACGGTCTCGCCTTCCGGCGTGACATGGGCATCAATGCCCTCGAAATTGTCGATCTCGTAGCCGAGGTCCGCCTCGAAAATCACCGGCCCGTCGACCAGCGCATCCGGCGCGATCTGATCGAGACGGATGCGGCGGATGCGGATGCCGGCGCCGCCGGTCAGCGAGAATTTGCGTTCCAGTAGCACGACGCTGCCGTCGGGTAGCGCGGTTGCGTCGCTGATGTCGTAGTCCGCCGTGCGTCTCACGGCGAACTGGCCCGGCGTCGGGCCGCCGATCAGGAATGCGACGATGTTGCCGTCGCGATCCAGCCCGCGCTCGGAAATGGCGATCAGCGTGCCGCCGAGCGGCCGCCCGCGCGGCACGGCGACCAGCGCTTCGATGCCTTTGTTGCGTGGCAGGCGTTTCATCGCCGCCGGCGCCGGAACAACCGTTCCGCGCGCGCGCAGGCCGTCTTCGCCGATGTCGAATCTGAGGATCTGATGCACGCGCTCAAGGCCGACATAGGCGACGCCGCCATCGCGGGCGAGCGATTCGCTGTCGTACCAGCCACGCAAGGTGATGGTGCGTCCGTTGTCGTCGAGCAACGGCGCCGCGACCACATCCGAGAGCCCCGCCAGCGCCTTGCCATTGTAGCGCAACCGGCCGCGGAACCAGTGGCCCTTGTCGCTGACGGCGAGGAAGCCGTTGCCGTCGGTGTCGAGGCGCAGGCCCGACAGTCCGCCGAAGCGTCGGAACGGCGAGGTCAGGATCAGGCCGCCGCGATATTCGAGCTGGCCGAAGCGGACATGCGAACGGTCGCGCAGATCGAACGACGGCAGCGGCACGCTGTTGACGTCGATCGCGACCGGCGCGGGCCCCGAAGCAGGCCAGTCCCGCGCGCCGCCATCGGCAAGAACCGATGACGAGAGCGTGACGGCGGCGACGAGAAGGGCGGCCGCGTCAATGACGAAGCGGCGGCGCGGAAATTGCCGCACGGGACTTGTCAGTGAAGCCGGCGCCGGCGTGGCGGCGGCGCGGCGGGCGCATGCGTCTCGCTGAACAGCTCGGCGAGCTTTTCGGTGATGGCGCCGCCCAGTTCCTCGGCGTCGACGATGGTGACGGCGCGGCGATAATAGCGCGTCACGTCATGCCCGATGCCGATCGCGATCAGCTGCACCGGCGAGCGGTTCTCGATCTCGTCGATGACATGGCGCAGGTGGCGTTCGAGATAGTTGCCGGGATTGACCGACAGCGTCGAATCGTCGACCGGCGCGCCGTCGGAGATCATCATCAGGATCTTGCGCTGTTCGGGGCGTCCAAGCAGCCGCTTGTGCGCCCAGTCGAGCGCCTCGCCGTCGATGTTTTCCTTGAGCAGGCCCTCGCGCATCATCAGGCCGAGATTCTTGCGCGCGCGCCGCCACGGCGCATCGGCCGACTTGTAGATGATGTGGCGCAGATCGTTGAGGCGGCCGGGATTCGCTGGCTTGCCGGCGGCGAGCCACGCCTCGCGCGACTGGCCGCCCTTCCAGGCCCGCGTCGTGAAGCCGAGAATCTCGACTTTGACGCCGCAGCGCTCCAGCGTGCGGGCGAGGATGTCGGCGCAGGTCGCCGCCA
>JBEBWH010000071.1:0-11347 GCA_040392305.1 Bradyrhizobium sp.
GCGGCAGTTTTGGGTACTGCAGGTCGTTGGTTCGAATCCAGCTGCCCCGACCAAAAAAACGATCGCCAGGCCTGTTTCGGTTGCCCTCGCATACATCACGGGCACCGGATCGCGATCACCGTTTTGTCATCGATCCCGGTCGGAGGCGGCTCGAAGGCCGTGCGGCTGACCGCTTAGCCTTCCCAGAGATGCGCGGCCAGCTCAAAGCCCGAGGAACTTGAACGGCTCGCTGTCCTTGAACTGGTCATTGACCATTCCGGAAAACGTGTTGGTCTGGTTCAGACCAAGATCGAGCTTCCTGACCTTGCCGCCTTTCTCGGAGAAATCGAGTTTGGTGAGATCGACCCAGAATGTATTCGGCGTCAGCGCCGACTCGAAGAAGTACAGCTTCCGCTTGTGGTCGGCGACGGTGCGCCAGCGCGTTGATGAGATATTCGGTTCGTTCGGCGTGCTGATGCCGTAGGGCACCGAGGTGTTGCGGATCACGCTGAAGACGCTGGCGATGGTTTTGACCGGGTCATCGGTTTTCGGCAACGCATTCACGTAAAACGACGCCCGCGCGAAGCGGTCGGCGGCGCGATTGGTGCCGGGGAGCATGACGGTGCCGCCGATCTGTTTCCAGTAGGCGTTGAGCGCGAGCTGCTGGTCGAAGGTCGGGGAATTGGTCATCACCTGATACTGCTTGCTGTGATGAATGACCTGCTTGCCGTCGATATATTCGATGATGGCGCTGTCGCCGCTCGCATCCGATATCGACAGATGCAGCGTCGCAAGCCGGTTCTCGCCCGGCACCATATCGGTCACCACCACAAAGGGTTCCTTTGCGAGCGCATCGACCGCTTCACGCACCGTCGCGAAGTTGTCGAGCACATATTGCGCCCATGCCGCAATGGTGAGCCCCGGCTTCTTGCCGTCATATTTGGGATAGGACGACTCCACCAGCCAAAGCACATTGGCGACCAGACCGGCTTCGTTCATTCCGTCGGTTGTCGAGATGTCATATCCGGACGCGATGACGCTGCCATAACGCGCCGTCCACTGGACCGATTGAGGTCCGACCTCGCCGGAACGCTTCATGCCGCGCGGGAAGATCCAGAGATTGCTGGCGATATCGTTGCGCCAGTCCATCGAGCGGGCGGTGAGAACCTGATCGTTGGCGCCCAGATACACGAACCGCGTGCAGGCTTCGGCGACTGACGCGGCAACGAGGCCGCTGGCGATGAGTGTTGCCGCGCATGCCGCACCGAATGAACGTTTAGCCATCCAAAACTCCTTGGAACGGGGTGGGCAGGCGAGTGACCGGCGAATGAGGGCAGCCTAGCCAACTGGATCGCGGTTGTGAAGCCGCGTCTGTGCGTCTGCCGCTGTCGATCAGGCATGGGAGCTTTCCGCAGATTGCGTCCGGAGCGGCGGGCGATCTTCCAACGTTGCGAGCAGCAAATCTTTTGCAAATTCGCGCGCGAGAATTTGAGCGAAATTGGCGTTTGACGTGGCGTGCCGGCCAAGCAATTCTGCACGCCCTCGCGAGCGCCGCCGCGCTCCGCCATGCTCGAAAGTCAACGGACATCATGCCCCGCCACCCGAGAGAGAATGCAATACTGAACCCGTGGGTGCTGGTCGGGCTTGGCTTCGCGGCGCTTGCCATCTCGTTTTCCGTGCGCGCCATGCTCGGCCTTGCGATGCCCGCGATCGAATCCGATCTCGGCTGGACGCGCTCGTTCCTTTCGGGCGTGGGCGCGCTCGCGCTGCTGCTGATGGGGCTTGCCGCGCCGTTTGCCGGACGGGTGATCGATCAGAGCGGACCGCGGCTGCTTATCGCGGGCGGCATGGCCGCGGTCGCCATCGGCGCCAGCGTGGTCGCCCTGACCGAGTCCGCGGCGGTGTTCACGATCGGCTTCGGCATTATCGCGGCGATCGGATTCACGGCTGTCGGAACCAATGTGATCGCGGCGGCCATCGCCAAGAATTTTGAGGAGGGCCGGGGGCTTGCCACCGGCATCGGCACCTCTGGCGCGACAGCGGGACAGCTCTGCGTCGTGCCGCTGGTCGCGGTGCTGATGCAGAGCGTGAGCTGGCGCTATGGCTATGGCGCGCTCGCCGTCTGCGCACTGGTGCTCGCAATCGCGGCCTTCGTATTGCTCCCGCGCAAGGCCGCTTCATCCGGTCGCGCGGTCCCGCATGTATCCATCGCGCGGGGAACATGGGCCTTGATGAAGGTGCCTGCCTTCCATGTCCTGTTCTGGAGCTTCTTTATCTGCGGGTTCACCACCAGCGGCGTCATCGAAACGCATTTCCTGCCTTATGCGTCGTTCTGCGGTTTCCCGCCGCTGCCGAGCGCAACCGCTTACGGTGTGCTTTCCGCCGTCAATCTCGCCGGCATGGTGCTGGCCGGACACCTGACCGACCGGGTTCACCGCCCACTGCTGTTGGGGTCGATCTACATCATCCGCGCGCTGAGCTTCATCCTGTTGCTCTATGTCGCGCCGGATATTCGACTCCTGTATCTTTTCGTGGTGCTGTTCGGTCTTGTCGATTATTCCACGCTTCCGGTCACGGTCGGACTTGCCGTCAGCCATCTCGGCGTCGAGCGGATCGGTCTTGCGATGGGGCTGATCGCGGGCGGTCATGCGCTTGGCGGTGCGGCAGGAGCGCTGGCGGGCGGTCTGTTGTTCGATGCCAGCGGCGCCTATGCCTGGCTCTGGCTCGGCTCGATCGCGCTGTCGCTGTTCGCCGGGCTTCTGGTGTTCACGCTGCGCGACCAGCCGCTCAGTCCCGAAGCGATCCTGCCGAGCGGAGGCAGGGCGGTCCCCGCCGAATAGCGTCCGTCGTTTCCCGAAAAGAGATAAGGGCACCTGCGCCGTGGCAGGTGCCCTTTGTTGTCGATGATGATTGTGTCGATTGTCGTTATTTCTTCGTCACCAGCGGACACTGGCTTTCGGACAGCGGTTTGAACGACTCCTCGCCCGACATTTCCGCAAGCACCTTGTAGAAGTCGCCGCGATACTTCGACTCTTCCGGCGATTTGACCTTCATCAGGAAGGTCTTGTGCATCACGCGGCCGTCCTCGCGGATTTTGACGTTCTTGTTGTAGAAGTCATTGACCGGCATCTCGCGCATCTTGGCGGCCACGGCCTTGCCGTCATCCGTCCCGGCGGCTTCGACCGCCTTGAGATAATGCAGCACCGAGGCGTAGGTGCCGGCGGTGATCAGGTTCGGGATGAAGCCGCCCGAACGCTCCATGAAGCGCTTGGCCCAGGCGCGCGTTTCCTCGTTGGCGTCCCAGTAGAACGAGGTGGTGAGGGTCAGCCCCTGCGCCACGTTCAGGCCCACGCCTTCGATGTCGTTGATGTAGATGACGAGGCTGGCGAGATCCTGCCCCGACTGGACGATGCCGAATTCACGCGCCTGCTTGATGGCGCTCAGAAGATCGGCGCCGGACATCGCAAGGCCGATCACCTTGGCCTTGGAGGCCTGGGCTTGCAGCAGATAGGACGAGAAGTCCGGTGCGCCGAACGGGAAGCGCACGCTGCCCATCACCTTGCCGCCGGCCTGTTCGACGAAATGGCTGGCGTCCTTCTGCAGCGAGTGACCGAAGGCATAGTCGCTGGTCAGGAAGTACCAGCTATTGCCGCCCTGCTTGGTCACCTGGCTCGCGGTGCCTTTGGCGAAGGCGTAGGTGTCGTAGCTCCATTGCGACGAGGTCGCGGAGCAGGCCTTGCCGGTCAACTCCGTCGTCGCCGCGCCCGAGATCAGCAGCACCTTGCTGCGCGAGCGGGCGATTTCCTGCGTCGCCAGCGCGACCGCCGAGCCCGCCACGTCGGTGATGGCATCGACGCCATCGACTTCGAACCACTTGCGGCTCAAATTGGCGGCGATATCCGCCTTGTTCTGATGGTCGGCGGTGACGACCGTGATCGGCTTTCCGAGCACCTTGCCGCCGAAATCATCGACGGCCATCTGCGTCGCCTCGACGGAATACTTGCCGACCAGATAGGCGAAGCCGCCGGAATGGTCGGTCAGGACGCCGATCTTGACGGCGTCGTCGGAAACTTGGGCATGGGCGAGCGTGCTTGACGCCATCAAGGCGGCCGCCATCAGTCCGAGCAGTCTGTTTTTCACGATAGTTGTCTCCCTCTGGAATAGCTGACGTCGGCCGCGATCAGAGCGCGAGCGCGATGCCGTCGTGACCTGGATCGGCGCCGCCATCGAGCCGGTCGCCATCGATACGAATGCCGTGCACCGCCGCGAAGCCGAACGTATAGGGGCTGCGGATCACCTCGTAGCCGTCGGCCTCAAGCCGGCGGGTCGTGCCGTGAATGATGCGGTTCGATACGTCGATCGCGTTGCTGGTCGACGAGAAGCGCGGCGCACTGACCGCCTCGGTCATGGTCATGCCGAAGTCGAGCACGTTGAGGATGGCTTGCAGCACGCCCATCGCGATCTGGGTCGCGCCCGGTGCGCCGATGACGACGTAAGGCTTGCCCTCGCGGAAGATGATCGACGGACACAGCGAGGTGAATCGCGCCTTGCCCGGCGCGATGCTGCCGGCGCGGCCCGGCCGCGGATCGAACACCGCCATGCAGCCGTTGTAGAGAAAGCCGAGCCCGTCGGTGATGACGCCGGACGGCATGCCGAGCGAATGCGTCATCGTCACGCAATTGCCGTCACGGTCGACCACGCAGACCTGCGTTGTGTCCTTGGACGGGAAGCCGGTATTGAGCCGGGGCACATCGGCTTTCACATGCGCAGCGATGTCGCGCGCCATGGATGCCGCATAGTCTTTCGACATCAGGCGCTCCATCGGCACGTCATAGAAAGCCGGGTCGCCGATCGAGGTGTCCTTGTCCACGGTGGCGCGCTTCATCGCCTCGCACACCACGCGAAGATATTCGACGCTGTTATGGCCGATCCCGGCGAGATCGAAATGCTCCAGAATGTTAAGCATCTCGATCAGCATCAGGCCGCCGCCCGGCGGATGGTTGGTGGTGATCTCATAGCCTCGATAGGTGCTGCGCAGCGGATCGAGCCATTTGGGCTGATAGGCGGCCAGATCGTCGGCGGTGATGAGGCCGCCGTTCTCGCGCATGTCGCGCGCGATGCGCTGGGCCAGTTCGCCCTTGTAGAAAACGTCGGAGCCGCCCTCGGCGATCATGCGCAGAGTGTTGGCGTAGTCGGAATTGTGAACGACGTCGCCGACGCGCTTCAGGCTTCCGTCGTCGCGGCAATAAAGCCGCCGTCCGGAGGTCGAGAACGACAGACGTTCGAGGCCGGAGGCGCGCCCCATCATGCCCGGATCGGACCAGAAGAACTCCACATGCGGCCGCACCATCCAGCCGCGCTCGGCCCACTCAATGGCGGGTGCGACGATGTCGCGCCACGGCAGCACGCCAAACCTGGCGTGGGCTTCGAAATAGGCCTTGAGCGAAGCAGGCACGCAGGCGGACTGATAGCCGACATCGTTCACTTTGCCGCGCAGGATGAAGCCGTAGCCGTCGCGAGCCTCGCCTTCGATCAGATGCTCCCACATGTCGGGGCGCGCGGCGGCGGGGGCGGGGGCATGGAAGTCGAGATAAGTGTGGACGTTCTGCGATGGAAAATAGATTCCGGCGCTGCCGAAGCCGGCGATGCCGGTCATCAACGGGTCGACCACGCCCTGCACCAGCGCGCAGGCGATGGCGGCGTCCACCGCATTGCCGCCGGCCTCCAGCGTTTGTGCGCCGGCCTCGGCCGCTTCCGCCTGCGCTGCTACGATCATTGCCTTTGCTTTGGGCACCGCTCGCCGTCCTGTCCGTTGTTCCGCGGCGCCGGTCGGGACGGCGTCGGGTGTTGTTGCATCCGAGGCCTCCATACCGTGGCGGCCCGTCGCCCATGATCGGTGACGCTCCGAATTTGACAGGGAGTATTCATGCCTGTCCAATACCAATCAGGCTTTCATTGATGCTTTAATGTTCCTAATGGGAAGCGCCCGAGCATGATCCATCCGTCCCATCACGCGCGGATTCACTATTTCCTCGTCGTCGGCGAAACGCTCAGTTTCCGCAAAGCTGCCGAGCGGCTCGGCATCGCCCAGCCGGCGCTCAGCCGAAGCATCCGCCAGCTCGAGCAGCAGTTCGGCTTTGCGCTGTTCGAGCGTTCGACGCGCCGTGTCGCGCTGACGCCGGCGGGCGAGCTGCTTCACCGCGATGCCTCCGATGCGTTGCGGCGGCTCGATCGCGCCTGCACGCATGCCGCACAGGTGGCGCAGGGCCTGCGCGGCACCGTCAAGGTTGGCTATTCGACCTTCGCGGCGGCCGGAGCGATGTCGGACATCATCATCGAATTCCGCAAGCGCTATCCGGAGGCGCATGTCGCACTGCGGCTGCTGGCGTCGTCGGAGCAGGCGGCGGCGCTGGGTGAAGGATCGCTCGATCTCGGCTTTATGATGGCCAACGTCTCGGGCTCGCCGCTGAACACCTTTGCTATTTCCCGCGAGCGCCTGGTGGCGCTGGTGCCGGCACGCCACCCGTGGGCGCAGCAACGCTCCATCACGCTGCGCAATCTGGCGAAGGCGCCGATCGTCATCGGCACCGTCGGCCGATGGCGCGGCTTTCGCGCCTTGATCGCCGAGATGACCACGGCCCGAGGGCTGACGCTGAACGTCGTCGAAGAGGCCGACGATCTGCCGGTGCTGCTGCAGCTGGTTCAGTCCGGGTTCGGCTGTTCCATTCTCGACGCGTCTTACATTCCGACGCTGCCGCCGGGGATCAAGGCGCTCGAGATCAAGGACCAGACGCCGACCCTCGATATCGCTCTTGCCTGGCGCGACGACAACCTGTCCCCGCTGGCGGCCCGTTTCATCGAGGTGGCGCGCGCTTTGATCGCATCGCGTCCGGAGAGATCGGACGCGCCGCCCGGTACAGCGATGAAACGCCGGCCGGCTGCGCGCTCAACCGTCAAGCGGGTGGCCGTCCGATAGACGCAAGGCGGGGGCATGCGGGTCCGCACAGGTTATCTGCTAGGGTGGAGCCGGTTCCGCCCGATTCCTCCGTTAACCGCGATTGATGTCCGATCTGCTCCCCGTTCCGCTTGCCACCGCTGCGTCGTTCTTTCTGACCTCGCTGATCATCGAACTGACGCCTGGGCCGAACATGACCTATCTGGCGCTGGTGTCGGCGAGCGAGGGCCGACGTACGGGCTTCGCTACGCTCGCCGGCATCACGCTCGGCCTTGCGATCATCGGCGCGATCGCCGCGTTCGGTCTGGCGGAAGCGATTCAGACATCGCACGTCCTTTACGAAACGCTGCGCTGGGCAGGCGCCGTGTTTCTTCTTTATCTCGCGTGGGAGAGCTGGCGCGACAGTCGGGACGGCGTAACGGTTGAGAGCCTCGCGCGCGGGAAATATTTCGCGCGCGGCTTCATCACCAACCTGCTCAATCCCAAAGCCGGGGTGTTCTACATTGCGGTGCTGCCCTCGTTCATCGATGCGCAACTGCCGCTGATCCCGCAGGCCATGACGCTGACGGCGATCTACGTCGCGGTCGCGACGCTCGTGCACGGGGTGATCGTCGTACTGGCGGGCACGCTGGAGGCGTTTCTCAACAACGAGAGACGGGAGCGTGTCGCCCGCCGCATCTTTTCGGTGCTGCTGGCCGCGGTTGCGGTCTGGTTCGCGATCACGACTGTGCGTTAGAGCTATGTGATCCCCATCAGCCGCCTGCGAGCTGGAGCCTGGGACCGCGGCGGCCTTCGAGCCCGCGCAGATGCGCCTCCTCGCGCGGGATGTAGTCGCGCGTCAGCGGCACCACATCCTGCCGCTTGGTGATCTGGATCTGGAAGTTCATCAGGTTTTGTTTCCGAAACGCCATTTCGGAAGAACCCAGATAGAATTCCCACATGCGCACGAAGCGCTCGTCGTAGAGCCGCACGGCGTCATCGCGCCGCGCAAGGAAACGCTCGCGCCATGCCTTTAACGTCTCGGCATAATGCAGCCGCAGGATTTCGACATCGGCCACCAGCAGTCCGGCTCGTTCGATCGCCGGGAACACTTCGGACAGAGCAGGAATGTAGCCGCCCGGAAAGATGTATTTGGCGATCCACGGATTGGTGATTCCGGGGCCTTCCGGCCGGCCGATGGAGTGAAGGACCATCACACCATCATCGGCCAGCACCTTCGCACAATGCCTAAAGAACGTGTCGTAGAAATCGACGCCGACATGCTCGAACATGCCGACCGAGACGATGCGGTCGAACGGACCGGGCACGTCGCGATAGTCCTTCGCGAGAAATTTTGCGGTATCCGACAGGTTCCTCTCCAATGCGCGGGCATTGGCGATGCGCAATTGTTCTTGTGAGAGCGTCACTCCGACAATGTCGGCTCTCGTGATCTCGGCGAGATAGAGGCCAAGCCCGCCCCAGCCGCAGCCGATGTCGAGCACGCGCTGGCCGGGCTGGATCAGCATCTTTGCGGCGAGGTGTCGTTTCTTGGCGAGCTGCGCTTCCTCCAGCGTCGCTTCCGGCCGTTCGAAATAGGCGCAGCTATATTGCTTGTCGGAATCCAGAAACAAATCGTAGAGGCCGCCGTCGAGGTCATAGTGATGAGCGACGTTGCGCCTGGCGCGGCGCGGCGAGTTGAGTTGATGCCAATGTCTGGCGAAATAACGGACCCACCATTGCAGCCTGGCCCATTTCGGCACGGTATAAGGCTGGCTCATCAGCACCGCGAGCAGGTCGGTGATCGACCCGCGCTCCATTTGCAACGTGCCATCCATGTAGATTTCGCCGAGCGCAAGTTCGGGATCGACAATCAGGTGGCGCTGCGCTGCAGGGGTGGTGAGGCGGGCGACGACTGGATCGCCCCGGCCGTCGCCGCATACGATCTGTTCGCCCGAGGCCGTGATCAGAGTGAAGTTGCCATACCGGACGAAGGCTTGAAGAAACCGTCGCAGAATTCGATCCATCGTCTGTCACCCACGATTGATCGGCTACGGCATCATCGGCGGGGCTGGCGCAGTGAAGCGGATGCCGCCATCCCGCCCGCATGCCGCGCCTCACCTAAAACGTATCCATCCCTTTATCGCCCCATGCGCTTCAGGCATGCCGGATATTCACCCGGCGTGCGGCCCGTGCAATGATCCGCCGTTTGATAGGCCTGTATGAAGGATAGGGCAGCTTGGTGAAAAATCAATCGTCGGCCGGGCCGAGGTTTGTGCGACGCAATAAATGTTGGCTTGCGACACTGTCAACCAACAGCGCAATGTTCGCAGTGTTTGTTGCTTGCATGCTCGCCGGCGTGACAGCGCTGACTGCTCCCGCTTACGCGAATAGCTGTCACGCGCTTGCGGCGGAGCTGGTGCGCGCCGTCGACGGGCTGACATCGGGGCGCGCCGTTTCCAGCGTGATCTATCTCGAACATCCGCAGTTCAAGCGCGCGTCGCTTGGTTGCCCAAGCCGCAGCCGGGCCAACGATATCTTTGCCGAGTCTGTCGCGGCCAAACCGGAGGCCGGATTCTACGATGTTATTGCGAGCGCGGGCGCCACTATTTTCAGCGTGCCGGTCAAGGATGTGCGAAACGGCCTGCTGCGTTGCGCGCGGATGTCGGCGCGGCGGTTCGGACGCGAGGTCGTCACCCGCTATCGCCGCATGACGATCACATGCGCCACGCGTCGTACCGGCACGCAGATCACCGTCGCCCGCGAGCCGCAGTAGGGGCGGTCGCGCCGTCGAATGAGCCTCATTTGTGTTGCCGAACATCCCGTCCGGGTGCACGATAATTGCGCCGCGCACAAAGGCGCGGCCCGATTATGGGGGCCGATATGGAGCAAATCCTGATCAATCTTGTCGCCGGAGCGCTGGGTGGCAACGCGGTGGGTAAGGCGTCGCCTCAGTTCGATCTCGGGATGCTGGGCAACACCATTGCCGGCCTGGTCGGCGGTGGTGTCCTTGGCCAGATCATCTCGTTGATTTGGCCAAGCGTCGTCGCGGCGGCGCAGGGTGGTGGACTCGACATCGGTGCGTTGATCACCCAGATCATCGGTGGCGGCGCAGGCGGCGCGATCCTTACGGCGATTGCCGGCGCGATCAAGAACAGAACTGCCTGACGGTGCAGGTCTGGCGTTGGCGATCATCCGCGCCAGCCGCTGGTCGTGCGATGTCAGATCCAGAACCCGGCATCGCGTTGTCGAGCTAGGCATGTCCCAATCCTCGGGCTTGGCCCGAGGGGAAATCGTCCGCGTGAAGAAAGCGCCGAAACAAATCCTGACAACAGCGGGAGCTCTGTTCCGGTCCTATCGGAACGGCGGGTTTAGCGTTTCACAATCACCGCTTTTTTAGCCGCCGTTTCCCGCGGGAATGGCTTGGAGAGGAATTTTGATCCCTTCAAGCCGTATCGCCAGGGATGGTCGACCGCTTTTGTAATGCCGATGCGCACGCCGACCGCGATCTCGGGAGCGGCCGCGCGGGCGAGCACGATAAAGGGCGGCCTGTTTAGCGGCAGGCCGTTGTGGTCGCGGGTGACGCCGAGCGCCGCGCAGACATTGCCCGGCCCGGCGCAGAGGCGTCGCTCGTCATCGACGCCCCGTCGCCGCCGCATCGCCGGGAGCCCGGCCGTCGGCTCCAGGGCGCGGATGAGGACGGCGGCGGCCGAGCCTACCGCCTCGCAGACGAAATTGACGCACCAGTGCAGGCCATAGGAGCGATAGACGTAAACATGGCCCGGCGGACCGAACATCACCTGATTGCGCGGCGTCGGCCCCCGGTAGGAGTGCGCGGCCGGGTCGGTATGGTGGTAGGCCTCGACCTCCACGATGACGCCGCCCGCGCCGCCGAACAGCAAAGTCGCCCCGATCAGTTCCGGCGCAACCTCATGCACGCTGCGGCCGAAGAATGACGGCCCAAGAGGCTGACCGGGGCGAACGCGGGATGATTGAGAGGCCATGGCTGGATCTGTGCGGATTTGGCCGGGCCGGGTGTGGCCGGGCCATTGTTATGCTAGAAGTCCGTAGCCCAGACAACATGGGCGGGTTGCGGGGATGCGCTCAGGGGCCTAGTTAAAGCGTCCGACAAGACAGGACTGTCATGGTTACTCTGATCGACACCATTTCCGAGAAGCAGATCCGTCCGCGCCATCCGGAAAAAGTGAATCGGCCCGACGCGCTCTCGCCGCCCAAGCCGGACTGGATCCGGGTCCGCGCGCCGACGACGCGGGGCTATGCCGATACGCGCCGGATCGTGAAGGAGAACAATCTCGTCACGGTGTGCGAGGAGGCCGGCTGCCCGAATATCGGCGAATGCTGGGACAAGAAGCACGCCACCTTCATGATCATGGGCGACACCTGCACGCGGGCCTGCGCCTTCTGCAACGTCAAGAC
>JBEBWH010000072.1:0-11327 GCA_040392305.1 Bradyrhizobium sp.
AGCGCAGCCATTCGTCGATGGTCAGGCCGTTGCCCTTCGACTTGGAAATCTTCTGCCCCTTTTCATCGAGGAACAGTTCGTAGTTGAAGCCGGCCGGCGGCATCCCGCCGAGCGCGGTGCAGATCTTGCCCGACAGCTTCACGGAATCGATCAGGTCCTTGCCGGCCATCTCGTAATCGACGCCGAGCGCGACCCAGCGCATCGCCCAGTCCGGCTTCCATTGCAGCTTGCAGTGGCCGCCGGTGACCGGCAGGGTGACGCGCTCGCCCGTTTCCGGATCATCGTAGGACACCGTGCCGTCGGCGACGTCGTGCGCCACGATCGGCACCTGCAGCACGATGCCGGTGCGCGGGCAGATGGGCAAGAACGGCGAATAGCTCGCCGCGCGCTCCTCGCGCAGGGATGGCAGCATGATCGCCATCACCTTGTCGAAGCGCTCCAGCATCTTGCGCAGCGTCGCGTCGAACCGGCCGGAGGTGTAGTAGTCGGTCGATGAGGCGAATTCGTAATCGAAGCCGAAGGTGTCGAGAAAGGCGCGCAGGCGCGCATTATTGTGCTCGCCGAAGCTCGGATGCGTGCCGAACGGGTCGCGCACTTTCGTCAGCGGCTTGCCGAGATCCTCGGCCAGCATCTCCTTGTTGGGAACGTTGTCCGGCACCTTGCGCAGGCCGTCCATGTCGTCGGAGAAAGCCAGCAGCCGGGTCTTGATCCTGTCCTCGGTCAGCACGCGGAAAGCGTGGCGTACCATGGTCGTGCGCGCCACTTCGCCGAAGGTGCCGATATGCGGCAAGCCCGATGGCCCGTAGCCGGTCTCGAACAGCACCTCGTCCTTCGGCGTCTTCTTCAGCCGCGCGACCAGCGCCCGCGCCTGTTCGAACGGCCAGGCGTTGGATTGTTCGGCCAGCGCGCGCAGATCGCCGGCGCTGATGGGCATTTCATCGGACATTCAAACCTCGTCACGCACGGGAGCGCTTGTCGGGCGAAGCGGCAATCGCTTCGCATGCGGAAAGCGCGTCGAAACAAAAAATCTGGAGCGCAGCCTCGCCCGGTTCTATCAAAGCCGGCAACGTTCTAGAACGGATTGACGGAGAAATAGCGCAACCACAGCTCGGTATAGCGGCCTTTTTCCCAAAGGCGAAACATCGCCCAATTGATGGCCTGCCGCAAAAGATCGTTGTTCTTTCGCACGGCGATGCCGATCCCCTCGCCGAAATAGCGGCTTTCGATGAAAGGACCGCCGGAGAAGGCGCAGCACTCGGCGGAATCGGTGCCGTTGATCCAGAACGACAGCGCGATGGCATCGCCGAAGATCAGATCGACCTCCTTGCTGCGCAGCGCTGCGCGCAGCGCCTCGTCATTGGCGTAGCCGACCGGTTGCGCATCGGTGAACATGGCCTTGAGATAAGCCTCATGGGCCGAGTTCGTCACGACGCCGATTTTTCGGCCTTCGAGCTGTTCCGGGCGGATGTCCGGCGTCGCATTCTCGCGCAACGCCACGAAGCGGGCGGGCACGCGATAATAGGGGTCGGTGAAGTCCAGTCGCGCGCGGATCGCCGGCGTGGCCGCGATCGAGGCGATCAGGGCGTCGCCCCGGTTGCTGGCCACCGCGTCCACCAGGGTTTCGAACCGGCGCATCTGGATCGTGCAGTTGGCCTTGATTTCCTCGCAGATCAGGCGCGCGAAATCGACGTTGAAGCCGGCCGGATTGCCGTCGGCCCCGGTAAAGTTGAAGGGCGGATAGTCGGTTTCGGTCAGAAAGCGGATCACCGTGACGCGCGACAAATCGGGGCGCTCGGGGTGCCGCCGGGGATCCCAGAAGCCCGGCACGGCCTGTGTCGCAGCCGGCATGGGCGCTGGCGGCGTCTGCGCGGCCGCGCCGAGAAGGCCGACCGTACTGGCCGCGGCAACGAGCATCGCGCCCAGCAGGGCTTGGGCGACGCACTTGCATAGACGAGTATTGTAGCGTGGAACAGTCTGTGGTTGCATAAGGATGGTCCGCACGGCGAAGGTTATAGACCATTCGCGCGCCGGTGCGAGGCAAAGCTTGGGGATTTGGGGTGTTCTCGGGGTCGGATCGGCAGGCCGCGGATGCTGCCGCGGGCGACGAATACCTGTTGGCGCAGTCCACGCCGACGAGGGATGCGCCACGCTGGTTGCGGCATCTCTCCTCGCTGCCGCACGCCGGAGTGGACCGGCCTTTTCCGATCGGTGGTCGGGCCTCTGCCGGGCGGCCATCGCCGGCGAGGGAAGCCCGTCGCGCCGAGTTCGCCGAGCTTGACTGCCTGCGCGGCGTTCTGGCTCCGCAGGTGCTGCAGGCGGCCCAGCAGCGGAGCCAGGAGCTTGGCATCGGCGCCGACCGGGTGCTGATCGCGCGGGGAATTATCAGCGAGGATGTCTATCTCCAGCATCTGGCGCGCCATATTGGAGCGCCGATTGAAACCTTCGCCGGGTTGGAGCGGGATGACTGTCCGCTGCCCGATGCGAGACTGGCCGATGCCGCGCGCCACGGCCTGTTGCCGCTGCGCCGCCAAGGCGAACTGCATTGGGTGATCGCTCCCCGTTGCGCCACCGCCCGCCATCTCAGCCAGCCCGGGATGCAGATGGACCGTGCCGGACGCATCCGCCTCGCGTCATCGAGGGCCTTCGACCAGTTCCTGATGCAGCAATGCGGCGGCGTGCTGGCCAATGTCGCGGCGGAGGGGCTGCGCAGCCGCTGGCCCGCGCTGTCGGCCGGCCCGATGCAGGGCCGCGGCCGATTTCGGGCTGTGTCGATTGTGGCGCTGTCGCTGTTGCTGCTGGTGGCAGCCTCGCTGGCGACGTCGATCCCAGTCGCGGCGGCGGGCAGCGTGCTGGCGTTATGGTTTCTCGCCTTTGCCGTCTTGCGGCTGGCGGCGAGCCTCATGCCGGGGTCGCCACCCGCGTCAGCGCCGCGGCTCGCCGATGACCAGTTGCCGCTGTATACCGTTGTGGTTGCGCTTTATCGCGAGGCCTCGTCGGTCGCGCCGCTGCTGCAGGCGTTGGACAGCCTCGACTATCCGAACGAAAAGCTCGATATCAAGATCGTCGTCGAGCCGAACGACCTTGAAACGCGCGCCGCCATCGCCCGCGTCTGCGCTGCTGTCGGCACGATGCCCCACCTCCAGGTTATCGTCGCGCCGCGCACCGGGCCGCAGACCAAGCCCAAGGCGCTCAATTGCGCGCTGCCTTTCGCGCGCGGCACATTTATTGTGGTGTTCGATGCCGAGGATCGGCCGGAGCCGCAGCAGTTGCGCGCCGCTCTTGCCGCATTCCGTGCGCACCCGCCGGATATCGCCTGCGTGCAGGCCAGCCTGTGCATCCACAACACCGGCGACGGCTGGCTCGCGCGCATGTTCGGCGTGGAATATGCCGGGCAGTTCGATGCGTTTCTGCCGGGTCTGGCGCGCTTCGGCATGCCGCTGCCGCTGGGCGGCACGTCGAACCACTTCCGCACCGACGTGTTGCGTGCGGTGCGCGGTTGGGATCCTTACAACGTCACGGAGGATGCCGATCTCGGCATGCGGCTGTCGCGATTCGGCTATCGTGCCGTGACCTTCGCATCGACCACGTTCGAGGAGGCTCCGATCCGGTTCGGCGCGTGGCTGCGCCAGCGCACCCGCTGGATGAAGGGCTGGCTGCAAACCTGGAACGTTCACATGCGCGCTCCGCGCCGGTTCTGGCGCGAGTCCGGGTGGAGCGGCTGGCTCGCACTCAATCTGATGGTGGGCGGCAGCGTCCTGACGGCGCTGGTTCACCCGCTGCTTCTGATCGGTCTCGCCGCGCATGTCGTCACGCCCCAGATCAGTCGGGCGGTATTCGCCGCGCCGACCGGCCTACTGCTGCCGCTGCATGTCGTGGCGATTGCGGCCGGCTATGTCGCAACCGTCACTGTCGGTCTGATTGGCCTCAAACGTCGCGGGCGGATGCGCGACGGCTGGGTTCTGCTGCTGACGCCGTTGTACTGGCTCTGCCTTTCACTGGCGGCGTGGCGTGCGCTTCTCCAGCTGCTGACCGATCCTTACCGCTGGGAAAAGACCGAACATGGCCTGACCGGCGATGCCGCGCCTGTGGTCACGCTACCTTTCCCGATGTCGCACGAAAGCGCACGGGTGTCGCAACGCGAGCTGCCGGCCTTTCTCCGCAGCCGCCGGGTTCAAAGATAGGTCTTCAACTCCGCAGCGGCCGCTTCCGGCGTGCGCTTGAGGTCGAACGGCTTTACGAACTGGCCGTTGCGATCCATCAGATAGACCAGCGCGGTGTGGTCCATCGTATAGTCGCCATCCTTCTGCGGAACCTTCTTGGCGTAGACGCGATAGGCCGTGAGTGTCTTGGCGACGGCATCGGGATCGCCGGTCAGCCCCTTCAGATGGGGATCGAAGCTCGACAGATAGTCCTTCATCGCCGAAACGGTGTCGCGCTCCGGGTCGACTGAGATGAAATAGGCATTGACGCGGCTGGCCTCTGGCCCCATCGCGCGCAGAACTTCCGATATCTCGAACAGCGCGGTCGGGCATACGTCCGGACAATGGGTGAAGCCGAAGAAGATCAGGCTCGGCCGCCCTTTGAGGTTGTTCTC
The DNA here is from genome assembly GCA_040392305.1 of Bradyrhizobium sp. Taxonomy (GTDB): domain Bacteria; phylum Pseudomonadota; class Alphaproteobacteria; order Rhizobiales; family Xanthobacteraceae; genus PRO6. Next base: position 4,595 of record JBEBWH010000072.1, read on the forward strand.
GGTGACGCGCTGGCCGTCGTTGTCGGTCAGCACGAACGGACCGCCGATCGCGGCGGGCGCGGTGACGCTGCGAAAATTGCTGGTCAGCCCCAGCACCAGCGCCAGTCCGACGAGCAGGCTGACGGCGAACGATGCGATGATGATGATCGGGCGACTGAACTTCAACGCCATCCCCTTTTCTTGAGCAGAGCGCCGGATTATGCCGGATTGATCGCGCCGCATGAGCGCGCCCCACATAGGCCCAAGGGAACCGTCGGGGCAAGGCCGATGGTGCGCGGGCCGATCACGTCATGCTGAACGGATTGCGTTACTGTACGCTTCGTCGGCTGGGAAGGCGCGCCTGCGTATCGAGATAGCAGGGACGATACATGCGGCCGAGCTGACGGCCGTTGAGGAAGATCATCTGCCGCTTCAGTCCGCCGCGCCGGGCGATCCAGCGCCGCACCGGTGCCGGATACATCGAAAACAATAGCCGTGTCGCCTCGCTATTGACCACCGGCCGGCCATGGGCGCCGACATCCCAGGCAGCATGGAAGCCGAGCGTGGCGCGCGGCGTGACGCAGATCTTGTCGTGAGGCACAGCGCCCAGCACCAGCGTGCAGGCCGAAGCGCACAGACCGTCGATCACGACGGTTTCGCCAGAGCGGCTCAGTTCCTCGAATCGATCCAGATAGGTTCCGATACGGCCGCCGCGATCGTCGGCGATACGGATCGTCGCGTGACCGGCGGAAAGTCCTGCAACCAGCAGAGCCAGCGTCAAGAAGCCAGTGACGATCCGCATTACCCACCCTTCCGAATCCCGTGCCTCACCGTGTTGCCTCGGTCGTTATTTGTCCAGACGACGTTTGCCGCATCGACATGATTCAAGTGCGGTGTTGCAGCGAGGATGCACCCCATCGCCGGGCAGCCGCGCGTCGAGCGGATTCGAGGGCGAAGTCCGCAGGATCGAAAGCCTGTTGACCAGCCAACGGTCGGCAAGCTTCAATTCCGGGAACAACAGGAGAGGAGACGTTCATGACCGATGCCGATGTCATCGTCGTGGGAGCGGGCCTTGCCGGCCTGGTGGCAGCCACCGAGCTTGCCGATGCCGGCCGTCGCGTGATCGTGGTCGATCAGGAAGGCGAGCAGAATCTCGGCGGGCAGGCGTTCTGGTCGTTCGGCGGGCTGTTCCTTGTCGATTCTCCCGAGCAGCGGAGGCTCGGCATCAAGGACTCCCATGCGCTGGCATTGCAGGACTGGATGGGAACGGCCGGTTTCGATCGCGACGAGGATCACTGGCCGCGCCGCTGGGCGGAGGCCTATGTCGCGTTCGCCGCCGGCGAGAAGCGGGCGTGGTTGCGCGCGATGGGCCATCGCAGCTTTCCCGTGATCGGCTGGGCCGAACGGGGCGGTTACGACGCCATGGGGCACGGCAATTCGGTGCCGCGCTTTCACATCACATGGGGCACCGGCCCCGGTCTTCTTGAGCCGTTCGTGCAGCGGGCAAGGGCGGCGGAGGCGGGCGGACGGCTGTCGTTCCGTTTTCGCCACCGTGTCGATGCGCTCTCGGTCACCGGCGGCCGCGTGGACGGCGTGACCGGCAGCGTGCTTGCCCCTGCCAGCGAGGCGCGCGGCGTGCGGTCCTCCCGCGATATCGTGGGAGACTTTGCGTTGCGCGCGCAGGCGATGATCATCGCCTCCGGCGGCATCGGCGGCAATCCGGACCTGGTGCGGCGGAACTGGCCGCAGCGCCTGGGGCCGCCGCCGAAGCGGATGGTGTCCGGCGTCCCCGCCCATGTCGATGGCCGCATGATCGGAATTTCCGAGCAGGCCGGCGCGCGGCTGATCAACCGCGATCGGATGTGGCACTATGTCGAGGGCGTGGAGAATTTCGCGCCGATCTGGCCGAACCACGGCATCCGCATTCTTCCCGGCCCGTCGTCGATGTGGTTCGACGCCACCGGCAGGCGGCTGCCGTCGCCGCTCTATCCAGGTTACGATACTTTGGGTCAGCTCGCCTATATCATGGGCACGGGCTACGACTATTCCTGGTTCATCCTGACCCAGAGCATCATCAAGAAGGAGTTCGCGCTCTCGGGTTCGGAGCAGAACCCCGACCTCACCGGCAAGAGTTGGCGGATGACGGCGCGCCGCGCCACCAACAAGGGCGCGCCGGCGCCGGTGGAGGCGTTCAAGGCCAAAGGCGCCGATTTTATCGTCCGCAGCAATCTGCCCGATCTCGTCGCGGCGATGAACGATCTCACCGGCGATAATCTGCTCCGGCTCGACGAGATTCGCACCCAGATCGAGGCGCGCGACCGCCAGATCGACAATCCTTATGTCAAGGACACGCAGGTGATGGGCATTCACAATGCCCGGCGCTATCTTGGCGACCGGCTGATCCGCACGGCGAAGCCGCATCGCATTCTCGACCCCGCCCATGGGCCGCTGATCGCGGTCAGGCTCAATATCCTGACCCGCAAAACGCTCGGGGGACTGGAGACCGATCTGGATTCCCGCGTTTTCGGCCGGGACGGCAGCGTCATCCCCGGTCTTTATGCCGTGGGCGAGGTGGCCGGCTTCGGCGGCGGCGGCATGCATGGCTACCGGGCGCTGGAAGGGACGTTCCTCGGCGGCTGCCTGTTTTCCGGTCGCAATGCGGGGCGGGCCGCGGCCAAGGCGACGGCCTGACCGGATTTGGAAGCGCGGCGGGAACCTTTTTCTCCTTCCCGCATCCAACGGGGCAGCGCAAGCTATCGATCGAGGCTGTCCATGAGTGCGATCACCATCCCGGCCAATGCCGTTTCCGAGGACGCGGAGCTTGTCCGCCGCGCCCGCGAGCGTGATCCCGGCGCTATTCGCGCGATCATGCAGGCGAACAATCGCCGCCTGTTTCGAATGGCGCGCGGCATTCTCAAGGACGACAGCGAGGCGGAAGACGTGGTGCAGGAGGCTTATGTCCGGGCCTTTACCCATCTCGACAGCTTTCGCGGCGATTCCAGCCTGGCGACCTGGCTGACGCGGATCGCCATGAACGAAGCGCTGGGCCGGCTGCGGCGCAGGCATCCCACCATCGACTACACCACGCTGAAGCCTGGTGTGCTCGAAGCTCAGATCATCCAGTTTCCTCTCTCGGCGATGCCCGACGATCCGGAACGAACCATGGCGCAACGTGAAATCCAGACCGTCGTCGAACGCGCGATCGATGAATTGCCGGATTCTTTCCGCAGCGTGTTCATCGCGCGCGTGGTCGAAGGCATGAGCATCGAGGAGACGGCGGAGCTGCTCGACCTCAAGCCGGAGACGGTGAAGACGCGGCTGCATCGCGCCCGCGCGCTGTTGCGCGACAATGTCGAGAAGCGCATCGGTCCGGTGGTGATGGAAGCATTTCCCTTTGCCGGCAAACGTTGCGAGCGCCTGACGCAGGCCGTGCTCAGGCGTCTCGGTCTCGACGCAGCATCCTGATCGCGGTGTTGTTCCTGCATTTACGTTGCGGCCGTGACGCAGCGGCCGCGCGCATGCTCGCCGCTTGATGCAAATGGACGCGCGATCAAGAAATCGCGGAACCTTTTCGAGCGCACTCCATCGAAGCCTGTGTGAGACATCGACATCCTGGCCAAGCCGGCCGGGGACACAGGAGTATCAAAACATGTTCGTTCGCTTGAGTGCAGCGGCGGTCGCCGCCTGCCTGATGAGCAGTGTCGCCTTGGCGCAGGGCGCCGGCCCGACCGATCCGCAGATTGCGCATATCGCCTATACCGCGGGCGCGCTCGACGTCGCGGTTGCCAAGCAGGCGCTCGACAAGAGCAAGAGCAAGGCCGTCAAGGAATTCGCCAAAAGCATGGTGCGTGACCACGAGGCGGTCAACAAGCAGGCGCTTGCCCTGGTCAAAAAGCTCAAGGTCACGCCGGAAGACAACGACACGAGCCGCGCGTTGACCCGGCAGATCAAGGACAAGCAGGCGGAGCTTGCCAAGCTGAAGGGTGCTGCGTTCGACAAGGCCTATATCGCGCATGAGGTCGCCTATCATAAGACCGTCAACGGCGCGCTGACCTCGACGCTCATTCCGTCGGCGAAAAATCCCGAGCTGAAGTCGCTATTGGAGACGGGCCTGAAGATCTTCGAGGGCCACCAGCAGCATGCCGAGCATGCAGCCGCAGAACTGAAGTGATTTCCGGAAAGCAGGGGCACTTGTTCCGACGCGCGAGAATTGCGTCGGGACGCCGCTGCATGCTGAGCGAGGAGGCTGCCATGCCTGCGACCCATGCTGTGCGGCGGTTGCCGTGCGCGCTGCTGCTTGCCGCAGCTCTGTCGGCGGTTGCAACGCCCGGGCGCGCCGAGACGATCACGGTGATCATCGAGAATCTCGCCTTTTCGCCGGCCGAGGTGAAGGCGAAAGTCGGCGATACGATTTCATGGGTGAACAAGGATGTGTTCGCCCATACGTCGACCGCCCGCGACAAGTCGTTCGAGGTGATTGAGCCGCCGAAGAAAACGGTGTCGCAAACCCTGACCAAGGCCGGAGCCTTCGACTATTTCTGCAAGTATCACCCCAATATGAAGGGGCGGCTGATCGTCGAGGCGAAGTGAGAGCATTGCTGTCTGGAAAGCGGATGGCGCTTTCCAGACAGCGCTTCCCCTAACAGAGCGCGCGAAGGCCCGACCTGATGCGCCGCGTCACCCGCGCGATCCTCTGTCCGGCTCGCGCGTCACTTGCGTCGTGACCGCCGCCGCAGCGGCCGTCACGGCGGTTTCATTGCAGCGTTCATTCAGGCGGCGCGGAAGGGCAGCGGCGGGCCGTCGAGCTTGCGCAATCCGCCTTCACGGCGCTCCAGCCACCAGCCGTACTGGTGCGGCCAGGACTCGAACATGTCCTTGTCCTTGCCGAGCAGGGCGAGTTCGGCATGCAGCGGCCAGTTCGGATCGAACAGCGCCTCGCGGCCGATCGCGATGATGTCGGCTTCTTCACGCATAAGGATGTCTTCGGCTTGCTGCGGATGCAGGATCAGGCCGACCGCGATGGTGGAGATGTCGGCTTCACGGCGGATCGCCGCGGCATAGGGCACCTGGAAGCTGTAGCCGCGCGGAAGGCGCGCGGCCGTCGCCGAGCCGAGCAGGCCGCCGGAGGAGCAGTCGATCAGATCGACGCCGCGCGCCTTGGCCTCGCGGGCGAAGGCGATCGAGTCGGCCAGCTCCCATCCGCCCTCGACGCCATCCACCGACGACACTCGCACGCAGAGCGGCAGCCCCGCCGGCCAAGCCGCGCGCACCGTTTCGATCACTTCGAGCGGGAAACGCATCCGTCCCTCGCGGTCGCCGCCATAGGCATCGGTGCGGCGATTGGACAGCGGCGACAGGAACGAGTGCAGCAGATAGCCGTGGGCGCAATGCACTTCGAGACATTCGAAGCCGCATTCCGCGGCGCGCAGTGTGGCTTGCCGCCACGCCGCGCATAGCGTGCGCATTTCGTCGGCGTCCAGCGCTGCGGGCATCAGCCAGCCTTCGTCCATCGGGATGGCGCTGGGGGCGACGATGCGCCAGGGGTGGTCTCCGCGCGCGTGGTCCTCGGCGGTCAGCGCGGCATTGCCGAACCACGGACGCTGCATGCTGGCCTTGCGGCCGGCATGGGCGAGCTGGATCGCCGGAACGGCGCCCTGATCATGCAGGAACGCGGCGATGCGCTTCAGTCCCGGCATCTGGCCGTCGTGCCACAACCCGAGATCGCCGTGAGTGATGCGCCCCTCAGCGGTGACGGCGGTCGCTTCGGTCATCACGATGCCCGCGCCGCCTTGAGCGAATTTGCCGAGATGGACGAAATGCCAGTCGCCGGCCACGCCGTCCTGCGCCGAATACTGGCACATCGGTGAGATCATGATGCGGTTGCGGGCGGTGACATTGCCGAGTGTGTACGGGCGGAACAGATGAGGCTGTGACATGGAGCGCTTCCGGCTGGGTCGGGATCGGCTATTGATGACGAAATAGCCGCGCGGGGCAAGTTGTCGCGGCTGGCCAAGGGCAGATGCGGCGTGTATCAGCAGGGCGATCTGCAATGGGGGAGAGTTTTAGCCGTGACTGCACCCGCAAAACCGCTGCTCGATGTTCTGGCCGGACGCCGGCATGCGCCGCCGCCGGTGTGGATGATGCGGCAGGCCGGCCGCTATCTGCCGGAATATCGCGCCGTGCGCGAAAAGGCGGGCGGTTTTCTCAAGCTCTGCTTCACCCCGGAACTCGCCGCCGAAGTCACCCTGCAGCCGATCCGGCGCTTCGGGTTTGATGGCGCGATTATTTTTTCCGACATTCTGGTGGTGCCGCATGCGCTCGGCCGCCACGTTCGTTTCGAGACCGGCGAGGGGCCGCGGCTCGATCCGCTCGATACGGTTGCGCAGGTCGATGCGCTGCCGGAGGTCGCCGACACCGCGGTGCTCGCGCCGGTCTATGAGGCGCTGCGCCTGACGCGGCGTGCGCTGGACCCGGCGGTGACGCTGCTCGGCTTCTGCGGCGCGCCGTGGACGGTGGCGACCTATATGGTGGCGGGGCAGGGGACGCCGGATCAGGCGCCTGCGCGGCTATTGGCCTATCGCGAGCCGGAGGCGTTCGCGCGGCTGATCGACCGCCTGACCGATGCGTCGGTCGATTATCTCGTGGCGCAGTTTGAGGCGGGCGCCGATGCCGTGCAGGTGTTCGACACCTGGGCAGGCGTGCTGCCGCCGCGCGAATTCGCGCGCTGGTGCATCGCGCCGGTCCGCAAAATCGT
>JBEBWH010000073.1:0-11312 GCA_040392305.1 Bradyrhizobium sp.
GGTCTCGCTCTGGCGCGCGCCGTCGAACAGGCCGACCGACGCCAGCGGATTGGCGGCGACGATGGCGGCGCGCACGTCATCGGTGGCGATGCCGGCCGCCGCCAGCGCGCCGGGATTGAGGCTGATGCGCACCGCCGGCTGGTCCGCGCCGCTGACCGAGACCTGGCCGACGCCGGGCACCTGCGAGATGCGCTGCGCCAGCACCGTGTCGGCGACGTCGTAGATTGCGCCCGGCGACATCGTCTTCGAGGTCAGCGCCACGATCAGCACCGGCGAGGCGTCCGGGTTGGCCTTGCGGAAGCGCGGCAGGCTCGGCAGATCGGTCGGCAGGTCGCTCATCGCGGCGTTGATGGCGGCCTGCACGTCGCGCGCGGCGCGGTCGATGTTGCGCCCGATGTCGAACTGCAAGGAGATGCTGGTCGAGCCGAGCGAACTCGACGAGGTCATCTGGTTGACGCCGGCAATCTCGCCGAGCCGCCGCTCCAAGGGTGAGGCCACCGTCGCCGCCATCACCTCCGGGCTCGCGCCGGGGCGCGACGCCGAGACGTTGATGATCGGAAACTCCACGCTCGGCACGCTGGCGACCGGCAGCACGCCATAGGCGACGAGGCCGACCAGAAAGAGCCCGATCGCCATCAGCGTGGTGCCCACGGGACGGCGAATGAAGGGCTCCGAGATCGACATCAGCGCAAGCCTTCGGTGGAGCCTGCGGCCGGCGGCGCGGGCGTCACCGGCGGCGGCACGGAGGCTTCGATCTTGCGGTTGAGGCGGTCGAGCGCGAGATAGACCACCGGCGTCGTATAGAGCGTCAGGAGCTGGCTGAGCAGCAGGCCGCCGATGATCGAGACGCCGAGCGGAAAGCGCAGTTCCGCGCCGGTGCCGCTCTCGATCGCCAGCGGCAGCGCGCCGAACAACGCCGCCAGCGTCGTCATCATGATCGGGCGGAAGCGCAACAGGCACGCCTGCACGATCGCGTCATAGGCCGACATACCCTGATGCCGCTCGGCCTCCAGCGCGAAGTCGATCATCAGGATGGCGTTCTTCTTGACGATGCCCATCAGCAGGATGATGCCGATCAGCCCGATCACCGACAGATCCTCGCCGACAAGCACCAGCGCGAGAATGGCGCCGATGCCGGCCGACGGCAGCGTCGACAGAATGGTGATCGGGTGGATGTAGCTCTCATAGAGCACGCCGAGCACGATATAGATCGCAACGATCGCGGCGAGGATCAGCCACGGCTGGCCCGCCAGCGACTTCTGGAATTCGGCGGCGTCGCCGGAATAAAGGCCGAGGATCGAGCCCGGCATGCCGATCCGCGCCTCCGCCATCTCCACCGCGCGCACCGCCTCGCCGAGCGAGGCGCCGGGCGCGAGATTGAAGCTCAGCGTGTTGGCGGGAAACTGCGCCTGATGCGAAATCGCCAGCGGCGCGGTGGTGCGCGTCAGCGTCGCCACGGCCGAGATCGGCACCTGCGCGCCGTTCGCCCCCGGCACATAGAGCAGCGACAGGATCGACGGGTCGCGCTGATATTCCGGCAGCGCCTCCAGCACCACGCGATACTGGTTGGCCTGCCCGTAAATGGTCGAGACCTGGCGCTGGCCGAACGAGTCGTTGAGCGTGTCGTTGACCGCCTGCACCGAGACGCCGAGCTGGCCGGCGCGCTGGCGGTCGACATCGATGCGGGCGCGCAGGCCGCGCTCCTGCGCATCGGAGGAGACATCGCGGAACAGCGGGTCGCGCCGCAGTTCGGCGACCAGCCGCTCCGACCATTGCGACAGTTCTTCGGCGTTGGTCGCGGTCATGGTGTATTGATATTGCGACCGGCTGGCGCGGGTGCTGATCTGGATATCCTGCACCGGCTGGAAATACACCGTCATGCCGGGGATCGCGGCGACGCGCCCCTTGAGGCGCTCCAGCACGGTCAGCATATCGTCGCTGCGCTCGCCGCGCGGCGTCAGCGTCACCACGATCCGGCCGACATTCAGCGTCGGATTGACCGAGCCGGAGCCGATCACGGAGACGACGCCGGTGACTTCCGGATCGGCGCGGACGGCATCCGCGACTTCGGTCTGCCGCTTCTGCATCTCGGCGAACGAGACGTCCGGCCCGGCCTCGGTGACGGCGGTGATGACCGCGGTGTCCTGCAACGGCAGAAAGCCCTTCGGCGCGACGATATAGAGGCCGACGGTGACGCCGATGGTCGCGAGCGTCAGCGCCAGCGTCGCGCGCTGATGCCGCAGCACCCACAACAGCGTGCGGTGATAGGCCTCGCCCATGCGGTCGATCCAGCCGGTCAGCAGCGCGAGCCCCGGCACCCGGCGCTCGTCCTCGGAGCGTTTGAGCAATCGCGAGCACATCATCGGCGTCAGCGTCAGCGACACCACCGCCGACGTCACCACCGCAATGGTCAGCGTCAGCGCGAATTCGCGGAACATGCGGCCGACGAGACCGGACATGAACAACAGCGGAATGAACACCGCGATCAGTGACACCGTCAGCGATATGACGGTGAAGCCGATCTCGCGCGCGCCCTTCAGCGCCGCTTCCATGGCGCTGTCGCCGTCCTCGATGTGGCGCACGATGTTCTCGATCATGACGATGGCGTCGTCGACGACGAAGCCGGTGCCGATGGTCAGCGCCATCAGGGACAGGTTGTCGAGGCTGAAGCCCGCGAACCACATCACTCCGAAACTGGTCACGATCGACAGCGGCAGCGCGACGCCGGCAATGATCGTGGCGCGCATCGAGCGCAGGAACAATAGCACCACCAGCGTCACCAGGATGACCGCTAGCACCAGCGTGAACTGCACGTCGCGCACCGAGGCGCGGATCGTCACCGTGCGGTCGCTGACCACCGTCAGCTTGACGCCGGCCGGCACCGCGCGCTGCAAACGCGGGATTTCGGCGTTGATCTGGCGCACCACGTCGATGACGTTGGCGCCGGGCTGGCGCTGGATGTCGACGATCACCGCGGGCGTGCCGTTGTACCAGCCGCCGGTCTTGTCGTTCTCAAGCCCGTCGACGATGCGCGCGAGGTCGCCGATCGTCACCGGCGCGCCGTTGCGGTAGGCGACGACGATCGGCTTGTAGGCTTCCGCCACCAGCACCTGATCGTTGGCGGCGATGGTGTAGGACTGCTGCGCGCCGTCGAGCGAGCCCTTCGGGCCGGAGACGTTGGCGGCGGCGATGGCGTTGCGCAGGTCCTCCATGCCGATGCCGTAGGCGGCCATGCGCGCGAGATCGGCCTGCACCCGCACCGCGGGCTTGAGCCCGCCCAGCACCGAGACCCGGCCGACGCCGGTGATCTGGCTCAGCCGCGGGGTCAGAATGGTGCCGGCGAGATCGCTCATCGTCCGCAGCGAGACGGTTTCGGAGGTCAGCGCCAGCGTCATCACCGGCGCGTCGGCCGGGTTCACCTTGGCGTAGGTCGGCGGATACGGCAGGTTGCGCGGCAGCGTGCCGGCGGCGGCGTTGATCGCCGCCTGCACGTCCTGCGTCGCGCCGTCGATATCGCGGTCGAGGTCGAACTGGAGCGAGACCTGGCTGACGCCGAACGAACTCGTCGAGTTCATCGACGACAGCGCCGGGATCTGCCCGAGCTGCCGCTCCAGCGGCGCGGTGATCAGCGAGGCCACCACGTCGGCGCTGGCGCCGGGCAGCTGCGTCGTCACCTGCACGGTCGGGAAATCGACCTGCGGCAGCGCCGAGACCGGCAGCCCCCAATAGCCGAGCATGCCGCCGATCATCAGCGCGATGCCGAGCAGCGAGGTGGCGATCGGGCGCCGGATGAACGGTTCGGAGACGCTCATGGCCGCGTCCTTACGTGTTGCGCATCAGGCCGGCATCACTGCGGCGCTTTGGCGGGCGGCGGGTTGCCCGACGCCGCGCCGGTCTGGGGCGAAGCGCCCTGTCCCTTGCCGCGTCCCTCGCCGCGACCCTCGCCCTTCTTGCCGCGCGGCTCGCGCTTGCGCGGGGCGAGGTCGGGCGTCGGCTGCGTGCCGGCGGCGCCGACCCGCACCCTGGCGCCGTCCGACAGATTGGCGAAGCCGGTCGTCACCACGCGGTCCCCGGTCGAAAGCCCCTTGCCGATCACCGCATTGGCCTCGTCCTGCTGCACCACCGAGACGGCGCGCGCGGTCACGGTATCGTCGGCGCCGATGACATAGGCGAACGTGCCGGCCGGGCCGCGCTGCACCGCCGCGGTCGGCACCACCAGCGCCTGCGCCAGCGTCTCGACCTTGAGCCGGACGTTGACGAATTGCCCCGGCCACAGCCGATAGTCCTTGTTGTCGAACTCGGCCTTGAGGCGGATCGTGCCGGTGGTCGGATCGACCTGGTTGTCGATGCCGCTCAGATGGCCGGTTTCGATCACGGTGCGGCCGTCATTGCCGAACACGTCCACCGCCAGCGGCGCTTTCGCCGCCGCCGCGTTGACGCGCACGATCTCCTGCTGCGGCAGGCTGAACTGCACCGCGATCGGCTGCAACTGCGTCAGCACCACGATGCCGGTGGTGTCTGAGGTGCCGACGATATTGCCGAGATCGACCTGCCGCAGGCCGGCGCGGCCGGTGATCGGCGCGCGCACCTTGGTATAGGCGAGCGTCGCCGCGGCATTGTCGATCGCCGCCTGATCGGCGCGCACCAGCGCCTCGAGCTGCGCCACCAACGCGGCCTGGGTATCGGCCTGCTGCTTCGAGCCGGCATTGGCGGCGGCGAGCTGCCGATAGCGGGTCAGATCGATGCGGGCGTTGGCGAGCTGCGCCTCGTCCTGCGCCTTCTTGGCGACCGCCTGATCGTATTGCGCGCGATAGATGGCGTCGTCGATCTCGGCCAGCACATCGCCCGCCTTGACGCCCTCGCCCTCTTTGAAGTTGATCGCGGTCAGCCGCCCGCCGACCTGCGCGCGCACGGTGACGGTGTTGAGCGCCCGCACGCTGCCGACGCCGAGCAGATAGACCGGCACGTCGCGCCGCTCCGGCGTCGCCGCCAATACCGGCACCGTCATGTCGGGGCGGAAACCGTTGCGCGCGGTGGTCTGCTGCTGGCTCCACCACGACCAGCCGAAATAGCCGAGCCCGCCGAGAATGATCAGCGCCAGCAGCCACGACACGATGCGATGACGCGCGCGCGGGGGCTGCAGGCCCGGCGCGGCGTTCTTGACCTCGTCCGGCTTAAAGAGCATCGACCGGCCTCTCCATCTTCGGCTCCCAGCCGCCCCCCAGCGCCTGATAGAGGCTGACGATCGCGAGAAGGCGCGCCAATTGCGCCTGCGCGAGCGCATCCTCAGCCTGAAATAGCGTCAACTGTGTGTTCAGAACGGTGACGATGTCGATGGTTCCGGCCCGCAACTGCTGCTCGGCGAGCGAGAACGCCCGCCGCGACGCCGTCAGCACGTCGCGTTGCAGACGCAGCCGGTCGTTGGTCTGACGCACCGCCACCAGCGCGTTATCGACATCGGCGAAGGCCGACACCACGGTCTTGCGATAGGTCTGCAGCAGTTCCTCCTGCCGCGCCTTGGTGAGATCGAAATTGCCCTGGATGCGGCCGCCGTCGAAGATCGGCTGCGTCAACCCGGCGGCGAGGCTGTAGAACGCCGCCTGCGGCGTGAACAACGCCGCCAGCGCCGCGCTCTGATAGCCGCCCTGCCCGGTCAGCGTGATGTTCGGGAAAAATTGCGCGCGCGCGCTGCCGACATTGGCGGTCGCCGCCGCCAACTGGCTCTCCTGCCGCCGGATGTCCGGCCGCTGGGTCAACAGGTCGGAGGGCAGCCCCGGCGACACCCGCGGCGGCGTGATGCGGGCGAGCGAACCGCCGATGACGCGGACACGCTCCGGCGGTCGCGACACCAGCGTCGCCAGCGCATTGGCGTTCTGCGCCAGCGTCTGCCGCAGCGTCGGCACCGCCGCCTTCTGGTTGGCGACGACGCTTTCCTGCTGCGCCACGTCGAGATCGGTGCCGGTGCCGGCCTCCACGCGCTGGCGGATGGCGTCGAGCACGCGCTGGGCGTTGGCGATGTTGCTGTTGGCGATGCGGATACGGTCCTGCGCCGCCAGCACCTGGAAATAGGCGGTCGCCACCGCCGCCATCGCCGTCAGCGCCACCACCTCGCGGTCGAAGCGGCTGGCATTGGCCGTCTCCTCCGCCGCCTGCAGCGCGTCGCGCTTCTGTCCCCAGAAGTCGAACTGATAGCTGGCGCTCAGCGACGCCGACACGCTATCGCGCACGCGCGCGCCGGCCACGCCGGTCCCGGCCGCGCCGGAGCTCTGGCTGCGTCCGGCATCGGCGCCGCCGGAGAGGCTCGGCAGCAGCGCCGCGCCGGCGATGCGCGCCTGCGCATCCGCCTGCCGGATCCGCGCCACCGCCGCGGCTATGTCGAGATTGACCGTCTGCGCTTCTTCCATCAGCGACGTCAGTTCGCGCGAGCGAAAGCCCCGCCACCAGTCGAGCGCCGGCGTCGCCGCCTTGGCGTCGCGCGGCGCTTCATAGGCCGCCGGAACGTCGAGCGCCGGATTGGGTAGATCGCTGGTCAGGATGCAGCCGGACAGCGCCGTCGCCAGCACGGCCAGCGCGCACAGGCTGAAAAGCCGCGGCGGAACCGGCGTTCTCGCGGTGCACGGGTCGGGACGGGTCACGGACAAGCGATTCTCTTGGTAACGACAACCGCTATTCTAGCTGGCCTGCAACGGGCCGCACAGCACGGCAATGCAGACCGGCCGCGGCTGTGGCATTTTCATCCCGCGCGGCGGAATCGCAAAAGTCCCGATTTTGCGGGCTCCGCTGCGTGCGGCCGCGGGCCACAGCGGCGGCGGTCGCGATCCTTACGAAGATTTCATGTTGCGACAGAGCGGTTTGGCGACCGCTTCGGCCCCTCCCTCGCCGCCGCGGGAGAATCATTCTCTCCTTTCGCGAGCCGCCCTTGTGGCCCGCCCAAGGCTCCAATAGGTTCGCTTGACAATGTCTCCCGCCCCCACATCATCCGACGCCATGAACATTTATGAAGACGTGGTTGCCGCCATCGGCAACACCCCGCTGATCAAGCTCCGCGAAGCCTCCGAGGCGACCGGCTGCACCATTCTCGGCAAGGCCGAGTTCATGAATCCGGGCCAGTCGGTCAAGGACCGCGCCGCGCTGTTCATCATCCGCGACGCCGTCAAGCGCGGCTTGCTGCGGCCCGGCGGCGTGGTGGTGGAAGGCACCGCCGGAAACACCGGCATCGGGCTTGCGCTGGTTGCCAACGCGCTCGGCTATCGCACCGTCATCGTCATCCCCGAGACGCAGAGCCAGGAAAAGAAGGATACGCTGCGGCTGTGCGGCGCGGAGCTGATCGAAGTCCCGGCCGTGCCTTACGCCAACCCGAACAACTACGTGAAGCTGTCGGGGCGGCTCGCCGAGCAACTGGCGAAGAGCGAGCCGAACGGCGCGATCTGGGCCAACCAGTTCGACAACGTCGCCAACCGGCAGGCCCATATCGACACCACCGCGCCGGAAATCTGGCGGCAGACCGACGGCAAGGTCGACGGCTTCGTCGCCGCGGTCGGCTCCGGCGGCACGCTGGCCGGCGTCTCGATCGGGCTGAAGCAGTTCAATCCGAACGTGAAGGCGGTGCTGGCCGATCCGATGGGCGCGGCGCTCTACAGCTATTACAAGACCGGCACGCTGAAGGCCGAAGGCTCCTCGATCACCGAAGGCATCGGCCAGGGCCGCATCACCGCCAATCTCGAAGGCGCCGTGGTGGACGACGCCTACCAGATTCCCGACGACGAAGCCGTGCGCATCATTTTCGACCTCCTGCTGCACGAAGGCCTATGCCTCGGCGGCTCGTCCGGCATCAACATCGCCGGCGCGATCCGGCTGGCGAAGGATCTCGGCCCCGGCCACACCATCGTCACCGTGCTGTGCGACTACGGCTCGCGCTACCAGTCGAAGCTGTTCAACCCGGATTTCATGCGCAGCAAGAACCTGCCGGTGCCGGAATGGCTGGAGCGCAAGAGCGCCATCGCGGTGCCGTTCGAGCAAGTCTGACCGCGATCCCGCCTCAGCGCAGGAGCTGGCTGAGGAACAGTTTCGTGCGCGGATGCTGCGGATCGTCGAAGAAGCGGTCCGGCGTGTTGGTTTCGATGATCTGGCCGTCGTCCATGAACACGACGCGGTCGGCGACTTCCTTGGCGAAGCCCATCTCGTGCGTCACCACCAGCATGGTCATGCCTTCCGAGGCGAGATCGACCATGGTGTCGAGCACCTCCTTGACCATCTCCGGGTCGAGCGCCGAGGTCGGCTCGTCGAACAGCATGATCTTCGGGTTCATCGTCAGCGCCCGCGCGATCGCCACGCGCTGCTGCTGGCCGCCGGAAATCTGCCCCGGATACTTGTCCGCCTTGTCGGGGATGCGCACGCGCTCCAGATATTTCATCGCCTCCGCTTCGGCGTCCTTCTTCGGCATCTTGCGCACGAAGATCGGCGCCAGCGTGCAGTTCTCCAGCACGGTCAGATGCGGAAACAGGTTGAAGCTCTGGAACACCATGCCGACCTCGCGGCGCACCTCGTCGACGCGGCGCAGGTTCGGCCCGAGCTCGATGCCGTCGACGATGATGCGGCCTTCCTGAAACGCCTCCAGCGCATTGATGCAGCGGATCAGCGTCGACTTGCCCGAACCAGACGGGCCGCAGATCACGATGCGCGCGCCGCGCGGCACATCGAGATCGATGTCGCGCAGCACATGGAATTCGCCGAACCATTTGTTGAGGCCAGCGATGCTGACGATCGGGTCGTTTGCCATCGGCCCTCCTTAACTGCGCCGGTGCGCGTTGAGCCGCCGCTCGACGAACAGCGAATAGCGCGACATGCCGAAGCAGAACACGAAATAGATGATGCCGGTGAAGGCGAAGCCGGTGAACAAAGTCGACGGCGTCGCCCAGTTCGGATCGGCGAAGGCGGCGCGCAACTGCCCGAGCAGATCGAAGATCGAGACGATCAGCACCAGCGTGGTGTCCTTGAACAGCGCGATGAAACTGTTGACGAGGCTCGGGATGACATGGCGCAGCGCCTGCGGCATGACGACGAGCCGCATCGTCTTCCATGACGACAGGCCGAGCGCGGCCGCCGCCTCGCTTTGCCCGCGCGGAATGGCCTGAAGCCCGCCGCGGATCACCTCGGCATTGTAGGCGCCCGCGAACAGCGCGATGCCGACCAGGACGCGCACGAGGCCGTCGATGGTGAAATTGCCCGGCAGGAACAGCGGCAGCATGTAGGTGGCGAAGAACAGCACGGTGATCAGCGGCACCCCGCGCCAGAACTCGATGAACGCCACCGAGAAGATGCGGATCAGCGGAATGGTCGAGCGCCGCCCCAGCGCCAGCGCCATGCCGATCGGCACGGAGGCGACGATGCCGGTGATCGACACCACCAGCGTCACCAGCAGGCCGCCCCACTGCCGCGTATCGACGATCGGCAGCCCGCCATGTTCGAGGTCGAGCGCGAGCACGGCGAGCGCAATCGCGGCAAAGCTCGCCAGCGCCCGCGCCGCGCCGCGCCATCCGCCGATCCACCACGCCAGCAGCGTCACGATGACCGTCGTGACGGCAAGGTCGTTCCACAACGGCCGCACCGATTGCGCGATCGCGTCGCGCAGCGAGAGGAGCGGCGTCAGCAGCCAGCCGAGCGCGCTAGCGGCCATCGCCAGCAGATGGCCGGCCTGCGAGACGACGAGGCTGTCCGGCGCGGCGCGCGCGACGCCCGCGCCGAGGTCCGCAAGACTGTCCGCGAAGCCGGACAACAGCCCGGCGAACCAGCTCACCGCGAAACCCTTCAGGCCACCGCCGTAAAGCAGGAAGAACGACAGCACCGGAAAGGCGACGAAGAACAGCGCCGCGTTCAGCCCCTTCGCCGGCACGCGCGGAATGAGCAATGGCAACAGCAGCAGCGCGCCGAGCCCAAAAACCAGATTGGCGCGCCAGCGTTCCGCCTCCGGATAGAAGCCGTAGACGAACTGGCTGAACTTGGCCTGCACGAACGGCCAGCAGGCGCCGACCGGATGCCCGACAGTCTCTGCGAGGCACGCGCTACGGTCGCCGCCCTGCCACACCGCATCGACCAGCAGAAAGCGGATGGTGGGCTCCAGCACCAGCCACAGCAACCCCGCGCTGATGAAGGTCAGCATGATGTTGCCAGGCGAATTGAACAGCCGCGTGCGCAGCCACGCCGCCGCGCCGGCCCTCGTCACCGGCGCCGCGCGCGAGGGCGCGAGCGCAGCGCGGACGAAACTCGCGGGCGTCTGCGTCATGCGCGGTCCTTGCTGCTGATGCGCCAGTTATACAGCCCCATGAGCCCCGAGGTGACGAGCGAGATGAACAGATAGACCGCCATGGTCATGGCGATGATCTCGATCGCCTGCCCGGTCTGGCTCAGCGTCGTGCCGGCGAACACCGAGAACAAATCGGGATAGCCGATCGCCACCGCGAGCGAGGAGTTCTTGGTCAGGTTGAGATACTGGTTGGTCAGCGGCGGCAGGATCACGCGCAGGGCCTGCGGCACCACGATCCAGCGCAGGAGCTGGCCGCGCGACAGCCCGAGCGATTCCCCGGCCTCCCACTGGCCCTTGTGCACCGACTGCACGCCGGCGCGCACGTTCTCGGCGATGAAGGCCGCCGTATAGGTCGAAAGCGCGATGGTGAGGGCGGCGAATTCCGGCAGCACGCGCGAGCCGCCGGCAAAATTGAAGCCGCGCAGCACCGGCATTTCGAAGCGCAGCGGCGCGCCGAACAGTGCGATCGCCGCCAGCGGCAGCCCGATCAGCGCCGCGACACCATAGGGCCACACCCTCACCACGCGCCCGCGGCTGAGCAGCGCGCGCCGCGCATAGCCGCGCAGTCCCAGCGCCACGACGACCGCAACAGCGATCGCGGCGCAGACGATGAGAAAGCTGTCCTGCGGAATCGGCTTCGGCACCACGATGCCGCGATTGCTGAGAAACACGCCCTCGACAGGCGACAGACTCTGCCGCGGCCCCGGCAGCGCGCCGAGCACGGCGAGATACCAGAACAGGATCTGATAGAGCAGCGGCAGATTGCGGATCAGCTCGACATAGCCGCCGGCAAGGCGCGCCAGCAGCCAGTTCGGCGACAGCCGGCCGAGCCCGACGACGAAGCCGAGCACGGTCGCGAACACGATGCCGAGCGCCGACACCACGATCGTATTGACGAGTCCGACCAGAAAGACGCGGAAATAGCTGTCGGTCTGCTCATAGGGGATCAGCGCTTGGCTGACGGCAAAGCCGGCGCTGCGTTCGAGAAAGCCGAAGCCGGAGGCGATGC
>JBEBWH010000074.1:0-11298 GCA_040392305.1 Bradyrhizobium sp.
ATGCCGATATTCTCGATATAGACCACCGCGCCATCGGCCATCGCGACGGCGTATTTGGCCTCCAGCTCGGTGAAGCCGTTCGGGCGGATGATCTGATAGTCGGCGCCGCCCGGCAGGATGACACCTGACAATCCCTCACCGCGCAGCTCACCGCCGATGATGGGAATGACGCGCCGCGCGCCATAGCCGAAATCGCCCGCCTCGATCGGCGCCGCGACCTGAATGGTCAGGCTGAACACGTGCCGGGTGGCGAGCGACGGGGTCACGATCAGCCCACCATGCGCTGCGGCAGCCAGGTGGCGAGGACGGGAAATGCGATCAACAGCCCGAGGCGGATGAGGTCGGCGATGATGAAGGGAATGACGCCCCTGAAGATCGTCGTCATGTCGACGTCCTTGATCATGCTCTTGATCACGAACACATTCATGCCGACCGGCGGATGGATCAGGCCGAGTTCGACGGTCATTACGACGATGACGCCGAACCAGATCGGATCGAAACCGAGCGCGGTGATGATCGGAAACACGATCGGCACGGTGAGGATCACCATCGCCATCGCATCCATCAGGCAACCCAGCACGAGATACATCACAAGGATCAGCGTCAGCACGCCGTAGGGTCCAAGCCCGAGACTGGTGAGCCATTCCGTCAGCGCCTGCGGCGTTTGCGTCAGCGTCAGGAAATAGCCGAAGCACAGCGCACCGATCAGCACCGTGAACACCGCGGCCGTGGTGCGCGTCGCCTGCAGCAGCGATTCCAGAATGCCGCGCGGCGTCAATTTGCGGCGTGCAAGCCCGATCAGCAGCGCGCCGACGGCGCCCACCGCCCCCGCTTCGGTCGGGATGAAGAAGCCGCCATAGAGGCCGCCGATCACGAACACGAACAGAAGCGCCGGCGCCCAGATGTCGCGCACCGCCTCCATCCGCGCCTTCATCGAAGCGCGCGTTCCTTCGGGCAGGAAACCCGGCTTGAGGCGGCCAATGATATAGATCGTGATCATGTGCATCACGATCGCCATCGTGCCGGGCACGATGCCGGCGATGAACAGCTGGCCGATATCCTGCTGCGTGATGATGCCATACACCGCAAGAACGGTGGAGGGCGGGATCATGATGCCGAGCGTGCCGCCGACCGCGATGACGCCGGTGGCGAACGACTTGGGATAGTTGTAGCGCCGCATCTCCGGATAGGCGACGGCGGAGAAGGTCGCGGCCGACGCCACCGACGAGCCGGAGATGGCGGCAAAGCCGCCGCAGGCGGCGATGGTGGCGATGCCGAGCCCGCCGCGCCAGTGGCCGAGATAAATGTTGGCGGCGCGGAACAGCTCGCGGCTGACGCCGGACACCGTCACCAGCGCGCCCATCAGCAGAAACATCGGGATGACGCCGAAGGAATAGTCGGTGACGGTGCGCATCACCGTCTGCGCCACGAGCTTGAGCGCCGGCTCCAGGCTCGTCATGTAGCCGAAGCCGGTGACGCCGACGAGGCCCATCGCCATGCCGACCGGGACGCGCAGCAGCATCAGGCCGAACAGCGAAACGAATGCGATCAGGACGAGAAGCTCGTTACTCACGCACCACGTCTCCGCCATGCTCGTCCGGCGCATTGGCGCGGATGTCGTGCAGATCCTCAGGATGAAAAATCAGCCGCCAGGTGCGAATGGCGATCAGCAGCACCGCCGACACATCGCCGATCCACGCCACGGCGAAGAACGGCCAGTTCGGCAGCCGCAGATCGAAGGTCTGCACATTGTCCTGATAGGTCGTCACCACCTTGTCGAACAGCGTCATGGTCTGCACGGTGACGACAAACAGCAACACCAGGGTGGCGAAGATGTCGATCCAGCGCTGGTACCTCGGCGGAGAATTCGCCCAGACCAGATCGACGGTGATATGCGTGCCGCGATAGCTCGTCGCCGCGATGCCCCAGAAGATCAGGATGCCCATCAGCAGGCGGCCGAAATCGTAGTAGTCGGGGATCGTGACGGCGAAGAACTTGCGCATGACGATGGCGAGAAACGTATTCAGCGCCACGAGGCCGACAAAGATCGCGGCGATCAGCTCGATCGAGTCGATGAAGCCATCCATATAGCGCGCAGCGCGGCTGCGCGGGCGCGGTGAGCCGCCGCCGTCGCTCCTGCCTTCGGACGCAACCGCCATCACTCAGCCTTCCCCGCAGGCGGTCGACCGCGCCGGGGCGCGATCAACTTCTTTCCTTGCAGCCCGATCAGGCCCGCCGCCATCCTCCGCTGTCCCTGCCGCCGCGCCTACAGACCGGCGTTATGCTTCTTGATCGCGGCCTGCAGATCGGCCTCGATCGCGACCGGATCGCCGCCCGCCTTGCGAACGTCATTGGCCCAGCTTTCACGCAGCGGCGCAACGGCCTTCTTCCATTCCGCAAGCTGCTCGGGGGTCAGACGGTAGACCTCGTGATCGGGCAGCGCCTTCATCTTGGCGCGGCCGGCGAACTCGAAGTCGGTCCACGGGTCGGACACCTTGGCGGCCCATTCAGGCGAGCAGTGCTCGTCGAACACTTTCTTTTGCGCGGGCGACATCGCCGCGTAGATCTTCGGATTCACGTTGTAGGTGAACACCGTGGTGTAGAGCGGATCCTCGATGTGATACTTGACCGCCTTCTCGATCCCGAACAGGAACACCGAGCCCCACGGGAAGAAAATTTCATCGGCGACGCCGCGCTCAATGGCGTCGCGCGCCTCGGGCGCGGAGGCCTGCACATTGGTGCCGCCGAGCAGCTTGACCATCTCGGCGATGGTGCTTTGCGCCGGCCGCACCTTGACGCCGTTGAGGTCGCCCGGATTCATGATCTTCTTCTTGCCGTGCAGTCCGCCGGGATCATGGATGAAGCCGAAGCAGAACTTGGTGTCCTTCATCTCGGTCGTCGCATATTTGCGATACCATTCGTCGAAGGCCAGCGTGCCTTTCTTGCCCTCGCCGAAGGTGAAGGGAATCTGCCCCGCCGCCACGATGGGAAAGCGCCCCGGCTGATAGCCCGGATTGACATAGGTGACGTCGGCGATGCCGTCGCGCGCCATGTCGTAATGGTCGAACGCCTTGCCAAGCTGCTCGGAGGTGAAGATGGTCGACTTGATGGTGCCGCCCGAAGCCTTCTCCAGACTTGCGGCCCATTGCTTCGTCGCCGGAACCAGCGGATGCGCCGGCGGCAGCCACAGCGAGATCTTGAGATTGATGGTCTTGTCCTGCGCAAGCGCCGGCGACACGCAACCGGCCACCAGCAGAGCCAGCAGCAACCGCTTCATTGGCGTTCTCTCCCATCACCGTTTGCAGGCCTCATTCCGGGCCCACTGGCGATATTGTTATATGAGATAATTATCATTGCAAGATGCGCGGCAAAAGCAGTATGCCGAACGGGCCTTCGCCACAGGGCCGCAGAACAAAACCAAACCATATGGGGGAAACCTTGCGCACTCAGGTCGCGATCATCGGCGCCGGGCCGGCGGGCCTGCTGCTCGGGCAGTTGCTGCACACCTACGGCATCGACAACATCATCCTGGAGCGACGCAGCCCCGCCTATGTGCTCTCGCGCATCCGCGCCGGCGTACTGGAGCAAGGCACGGTCAGCCTGCTCGAAGAGGTCGGCGCCGCCGCCCGCCTGCATCGCGAAGGACTTATCCATGGCGGCATCGAGCTTGCGTTCGACGGCGTGCGGCACCGCATCGACATGGCAGGTTCGACCGGCGGCAAGGTCGTCACCGTCTACGGCCAGACCGAAGTCACTCACGACCTGATGGATGCGCGCGCCAAGGCGGGGCTGACCTCGATCTACGAGGCGGAGCAGGTCACGCCGCTCGACTTCGACACCGACCATCCGCGCGTCACCTATGTCAGGGATGGCGTGACGCACGAGATCGAATGCGATTTCATCGCCGGCTGCGACGGCTCGCACGGCATCTGCCGGCAGAGCGTGCCGGACTCCGCCGTGCAGGTGTTCGAGCGCGGCTATCCGTTCGGCTGGCTCGGTCTATTGTCGGACACCCCGCCGGTCTCGCCGGAACTGATCTACACCAAGCACGAACGCGGCTTCGCTCTTTGCTCGATGCGCTCGACCACGCGCAGCCGCTACTATCTCCAATGCACGCTCGACGACCGCGTCGAGAACTGGCCCGACGACCGCTTCTGGGATGAACTCAAGCGCCGGCTCGACAAGGAGGCGGCCGAGTCCCTCGTGACCGGCCCTTCGCTGGAGAAAAGCATCGCACCGCTGCGCAGCTTCGTTGCCGAACCGATGCGGTTCGGCCGCCTGTTCCTGGCCGGCGACGCCGCCCATATCGTGCCGCCGACCGGCGCGAAAGGTCTGAACCTCGCGGTGAGCGACGTGCGCTATCTGTCGCACGCGCTGCGCGACTACTACACCGAGAAATCTTCGGCAGGCATCGACCACTACTCGGAGAAAGCGCTGGCGCGGGTCTGGAAGGCGGTGCGCTTCTCGTGGTGGATGACCTCGATGATGCACCGATTCCCGGATACCGATCCGTTCATCGATCGTGTCGAGGTCGCCGAGCTTCATTATGTCGTCAGTTCGCGCGCCGCGACGACGTCGCTGGCCGAAAACTACGTCGGCCTGCCGTTCTGAAGCGCTGTCACCCGCGGCTATGCCGTCAACGGCGGCTCGTCATCGTCGTCGAGGCTGTCGTCGAGCGGCGGCAAGGTGCGCAGCGGCGCGGTGGACAGCGTGATGCCGCGGCGATTGGCGTGCGCAGGACGCCGCTCCGGTTCCGGCATGGCGCGGGACTGCGCATAGAGCGTGGCGCCCGCGCGCCCGCCCTGGTCGATGAGATCGCGTTCGCTGCAAGTTGCGGCGATCGCCAGACCAAGGCCGTGCAAATGGTTGCGGCGGTAGCAGAACAGCGCCAGCATGGCGCGCACATCGTCGGGCACCGTCGCCGTCAGTTCCGCGAGACCGTTGGGGTTTGCCCGATACATCGCGCCGAGCAGATCGTCGGCAACCGGGCAGTTATCGCTATCGAATGCAGCTTGGTTCGACCACATCGCCGTTCTCCTGCGATGAAGATGGTCGCTAAAGTTTTAATGAAAAGTTAACGATAGCGGTTGCCCACACGCATCCACAGGGCGCATCAGGCATTGGCTGCGAGAACGATGGCGAGGCCGAAGCCGGTGAGATGATGCAGCGCCTGATCGATGCCGATCAGCCACCAGAACCAGCGATGGCCGGGCGCGATCCGGAAGGTCACGATGCACCAGCCCTTGGCGCGGTCGATGACCAGGTGGATGAC
This sequence comes from Bradyrhizobium sp., assembly GCA_040392305.1. Classification (GTDB taxonomy): domain Bacteria; phylum Pseudomonadota; class Alphaproteobacteria; order Rhizobiales; family Xanthobacteraceae; genus PRO6. The sequence goes on from JBEBWH010000074.1 coordinate 5,273, forward strand.
GAAATCGACGAGCCCGAGAAACCACAGTGATGGCGCGAGCGCGGCGATCAGCGCTGTCGATAGAACGCCATGAACGAGGCAATGAGCCAGCAGCGGCCACGCCCATCCCGTCGGGCTGTCCTTGCCCACAGCCATCCATTTGGTCTGCAGGAAAAAATCGGCGACGACATGCTTGGCGGTGAGGATCAGCATCCAGCCGATCAGCGCACCTGCCGCAACCGACGCAGTCAATGCGGGAACCACCACGCGGTCGTCCTCCGTCGGAATGGCGCATGCGATCTCATCGCGCACCCGGCACGTCTGTCTTTATGGCATCTCCGATGAAGGCGCTCAACGGAACCGTTCGCACCGCCTAGGTCGGGCCGCTCATGACGCCGACGTCCGCCCGCGGGCGGCTGTCATGCGCAGGATATCCCGGCGCAATGCCCCAGGGTCGGGATCGACGGCGGCCAGCGCACGGGCGTCCGCCAGCGCGCCGGCGAGGTCCGGCAGATCGAGCGCGCCGTCGAACACCGGCTTGGCGAGCATGTCGATCACCACATGCCAGTTGGCGACGCGGCGGCGATAGCTCTCTCCCTCGCCATGAATGAGCGTCGCCGTGGCGACGACCTCCGCCACCGCCGCCGGTTTCAGGGTCACGGCGCGATCGATCATATGCAGCCAGCGCTCGACCAACGCCCGCTCCTGTCCGGCCCTCACGGCTGAGAGGCGCCAGCGCGCGAGCAGCGCCCACAGCCGCAGAATCATCCGGCGCGGCCACGGGCGGGGCGAGAACCGCAACCGCACCGGCAGCCGCGACCACTTCAGCCCGCCGGCAAGTTCCAGCAGCGGCTCCCCCAGCATCGCGGGCAGCGACGCAAGGATCTCGTCGAGCCGGAAGCGCACCCCGTCGGCAATGCCGCAATCGGTGCCGGCGAGCTTCAGTTCGGCGATGCGGGGAATATCGTGAAAGCTCATCCGCCCTGCCAGCAGCCGCGCAATCTCCGCCAACAGGCAGTCGTCGACGCCGCGCCGTCCGATAAAACGGCTGACGCGGCGGACATAGAGCTGCGCATAGCCCGGCCCCTGGTAAGCGATCAGCACGGCGATGCCCGCCGCAACCGCATCATGCACCGGCGCGGCAAGACCCGCCGGCACCAAAGGCGGCTCAGCGTCGTCATAGCCCATGAGATCGGCGAGCACGAGGCGGACCGGACCCGGCAGCTTCGTCATGAAGGCGCTCGCGCCTGCCATCGCTTATGCCCTCGCCGGTCCCGCAGGCGCGGCTTCCGGCAACGGAGCGGCCTGAAGCCGTTCCTGCAGACGCTCGATGTTCTGCAGCAGCCGCGCGCTGGCAAGCCGCAGGAAGTAGAAGCCGAACTCCGGATTCTGCACATACAGTTCCTGCACCTGCGCATAGCTGACGCTGAGCACGACGCCCGCCTCGATGCATTCGAGCGACTGCGTCCGCGTATTGGAGGGGGTCAGCATGCCAAGCTCTCCGACGATGGAGCCGACCGGCAGCTCGATCCGGGACTCGATCAGGCGAAACCGGCCGGAAACGATGTAAAACATCTCGTCAGCCGTTTCGTCCTTGTAGAACAGCGCCTCGCCCGCCTCGCAGCGGCGCTCGGTCATGAACGGCTTCAGCCAATCCATCGACAGGTCGCTGCTGACGGATTTTTTCACGTCGCGGACGAGTTGCAGCATCTGGTGCAGCCGGTAGACGTTCAGCGGCAGCAGGATGCCGTGGAGCAGCAGGGTCGGATAGTTGCGTAGCGGTATGGCGAATGCGATGAACACCACATTGGCCATGATGCCGAATACCCGAAGGGGGATCATCGTGCGCATCGTGTAGGTCGCGATCACGAAGAACGATGCGAACAGGCCACCCGAGTGCTCGGCGAAGTGCGAAATGTCCATGGATGCGGACCCGTTATTCAGGCGCCGCTCCGCCGCGATTGGCAGGGCCGGCGCCGTGGCACGTTGACGACCCGCGGCGATCAGACCGGAATGCGTCGGGGCCGCCCTATGAAGGATCTGGCGGCAGGAGAATACGACCAGCCGCCGCAAAACGCGCTAGAATTCGGCAGCCCCGCCAGCAATCGCGGCGCGGCTGCCGGGACACAGCGACGACCGGCCGGACCAGGAGACCGCCATGAGCAACGATGACGATTCGAGCCCTCCGATCCTGGAGATCAGCGGCGCCCGCGCCACCATCCGGCTGAACCGGCCGCGCCACCTCAACCGGCTGCATGCGGAGGATCTCGCGGTCCTGCTCGGCCTGTTCAACCAGATCGAGGACGACCCGCGCATCAAGGTGCTGGTGCTGACCGGCACCGGCCGGGCTTTCAGCGCCGGCTACGATCTCGGCTCGATCGCCGAGCGCGCCGCAGGCGCGCCCGACCAGCGCAACCCGGCCTCCGCCTTCGAGGCCGTCGCCAACCGGCTCGAAGACCTGGCGCTGCCGACCATCTGCCGGCTCAACGGCGGCATCTATGGCGGCGCGACCGACCTGGCGCTGGCCTGCGATTTCCGCATCGGCGTCGATAGCTGCGAGATGCTGATGCCGGCGGCCCGGCTCGGGCTGCATTACTACACGAGCGGCATCCGGCGTTACGTGTCGCGGCTTGGCATCGACACCGCAAAGCGGCTGTTCCTCGCGGCGCAGAAGATCGACGCCGCCGAGATGCTGCGCATCGGCTATCTCACCGCGATGGTTCCGGCCGAACAACTCGACGCCGAAGTGGATGCGCTGGCCGCCATCCTCGCCGCCAACGCCCCCGGCGCGATGCGCGGCATGAAGCGCGCCATCAACGAGTTCGCCCGCGGCAAACTCGACGAAGCCGCCGCCGACCGCCGCCATCACGACAGCATGCTGGGCGCGGAAATCCGCGAAGGCATCGCCGCCTTCGGTGAAAAACGCACCCCGCGCTTCGGCGAACGCGAACAGTGAGCGGGGTGGCGCGCTCTACTCGCCGACGAAGGTCGCGGCCTCGGCGACATCGGCACGCGAGGTGCGATAGCTGTTGGCCGGATGCGCGCGATCCTCGTAGCCGAACGAGATGCCGCACACGACGCGGCGATCATTGCCCAGCTGGAAATGCCGCCGGATGGTGCCCGACTGAAAGGCGAGCGCCGCCTGCGGCACGGTCGCAAGCCCCAGCGCCTGCGCCGCCAGCATGAAATTGTTGACGTAGCCGCCACAGTCGATCGCGCCATAGACGCCAAGCGCCTCGTCGGTGGTGATGATGGCGACATGCGGCGCGCCGAACAGCTTGAAGTTCTCCAGCGACTGGCGCCGATAGGCCGCACGGTCGCCGCGCGCGATCCCGAGCGTGTTGTAGAGCTGAAAGCCGCTTTCGCGGCGGCGTTCGAGATAGATGCCGCGATACTCGCGCGGGAACGGGAAGTCGCCATCGTCCGGCGCGTCGCTGCTGGCGACGGCATAGATCGCCTCGCGAAAGCGGTCCGTCTCCGCCCCGCTCGTCACGATCACCTGCCATGGCTGGCTGTTGCACCACGACGCCGTGCGCTGCGCCACGCTCAGCACCCGCTCGATGGTGTCGCGCGGCACCGGCTTCGGCAGAAAGGCGCGGCAAGAATGGCGTTGGCGTAGCAGGTCTTCAACGATGTCGATGGGCCGCAGCCCGAGATCGGTGCTCATTACAACTCCAGGTCGAAAGGATGGCGCGCTCAGCGGCCGCGGGTCGGGATTTTATTGAACGGCACATCCTTGTCGACCCTGACGTCGCCCGGCAGGCCCAGCACGCGCTCGGCGATGATGTTGCGCAGGATTTCATCGGTGCCGCCGGCGATGCGGTCGGACGGCGAGCGCAGCAGCATCGCCTGGAACTGGCCGGCGACATCGGTGGCGCCGGGTTCGGTCAGCACGCCGGCCGCGCCCTGCAGATCGATCGCGAACATCGCGATGTCCTGCAGCATCGTGCCCGAGACCAGCTTGCCGATGGAACTCTCCGGCCCCGGCCGCTCGCCGCGCGACAGTGCCGACATGGTGCGGTAGCTCGTATATTTCAGCCCGCAGTTGCGTACCGCCCAGTTAGCGAGCCGCGAGCGCACCGCGCGGTCCTCGATCGCCGGCCGTCCGTCCAGCATCAGGCTGCTGCAGAAGGCGAAGATTTCCGGAAAGCCCGTGGCGACCCGCGCTCCGATCGTCATGCGCTCGTTCATCAGCGTGGTGAGCGCGACGTTCCAGCCGTCATTGACCTCGCCGAGCCGTTGCGCATCCGGGATGCGGACATCAGTGAAATAGACCTCGTTGAAGTCCTGCCCGCCATTGGCCTGCCTGATCGGCTTGATCTCGACGCCCTTGCTCCGCATGTCGAGAAAGAACATCGTCAGCCCTTTGTGCTTGGGCACGGTCGGATCGGTGCGCGTGATCAGGATGCCATAGTCGGAATAATGCGCGCCGCTGGTCCAGATCTTCTGGCCGTTAATAATCCAGCCGTCGCCGTCGCGCTCGGCGCGGGTACGCAGGCCCGCGACGTCCGATCCGCTGGCCGGTTCGGAGAACAGCTGACACCAGATATGTTCGCCGGATGCGAGCGGCGGCAGATAATGACGTTTCTGCTCCTCGCTGGCGAACGCCATCATGGTCGGCCCACACATGCCCTGCCCGATCAGGAACACGCCCGACAGCTTGCCGTAGACGCCCTCTTCCTGGTCCCAGATCACCCGCTCGATCGGCGAAGCGCCGCGCCCGCCATATTGCTGCGGCCAATTCAGGCAGGCCCAGCCGGCATCCGCCTTCGCCTTCTGCCACGCTTTTGCGGCTTCGAGCGTCTTGCCGTCCTTCAATTCGACCCGGCCGACGAACGGAACGGACAGTTCGGCCTCGTATTGGCGCGGCGCGTTGGCGGCGATGAAGGCGCGCGCCTCGGCCCGGAAGGCGGCTTCCTGCGCGGTGTCGTCGAAATCCATCGCACGTCCTCCATCACGCCATCAGGCGACATTGCGGCGGCACATCCGGTCGATCAACCGGTCTTCCCAATAGCTCTGGCTGCCGAGCGCCAGCGCCAGCGCGTTGGCGCGGCGGTAGTAGAGATGGCAGTCGAACTCCCAGGTGAAACCCATGCCGCCGTGAACCTGGATGTTGTTCTTGGCGCAATGCTGAAACGCCTGCGTCGCCGAGACGCGCGCCGCCGCCGCCGCTTCCGGCAATTCCGGCGCATCGGTCGAGAGCGCCCAGGCGCCGTAATAGCTGTTGGAGCGCGCCAGCGTCGCCGACACATACATGTCCGCGAGCATGTGCTTGACCGCCTGAAACGAGCCGATCGGGCGGCCGAAGGCGATGCGATCGAGCGCGTAGTCGCGCCCCATCTCCAGCGCACGGTCGGCGCCGCCGATCTGCTCGAACGCCGTCAGCACCGCGGCGCGATCCAACAGGCGCATCAAGACGCTCCAGCCCTCGTGTGGCGCGCCGAGCGCCTCTGCGGCCGCGCTGTTGAAGAGGATCTCGGCCTGATCATGCGCGCCGTCGATGCTTTTGAGAGATGTCGCGACCACACCATCGGCCTTGAGATCGACGAGGCAGAGCGCAATGTCGTCCTCGCGCCCGCTGTTGCCGGTGCGGGCCGCGACAACGGCGAAATCGGCGATGCCGCCATCCGGCACCGGCAGCTTCCGGCCGTCGAGCCGGCCCTGCCGCAGCATCGTCCGCACCGCTTGCGGCGAGGGATTGCCGACGCCCTCGAACAGCGCCAGCGTGCCGATGGCTTCGCCGGCGGCGATGCGCGGCAGCCATCGCTGTTTCTGCGCCTTGCTGCCCGCGAGCATCAGGGCTTCAGCCGCGAGGTAGACGGTCGAGGCGAACGGCACCGGCGCGAGCGCCCGGCCGATCTCCTCGGCGATGACGCACAGTTCGAGATAGCCCGCGCCGGTTCCGCCATATTGCTCGGGGATGGCGACGCCGAGACATCCCATCCCCGCAAGCCCCCGCCACAATTCACGGTCATAGGGCGCGCTGCCCTCCAGCACCGCACGCACCGCCTTGGGCGGACATTTCTCTGCGAGATAGCGCCGCGCCT